>JBFIJS010000046.1:0-12383 GCA_041600595.1 Saprospiraceae bacterium
AAAACCCCTTTGGGCCGAGCAGTCTCATGCCTCAAAGCGAAGTGAATCCTTCGGCCCACTTGCAGAGAAAAAAATTAAAGCAAATTTAAATTACACGGTATTCAATTTTTTCCACTTAAAAAAAAGCCCTGCTATGCCAAAGGCAAAACAGGGCTTTAGATTTTCAGGAGCTGACAAAATCAGGCTTTTTCCACATGGATATTTATGGATACATCTTCAAACAGCTCCACTTTTTCGCCGCCTGCATTTTCTACCAAATCAAGTGAAAGTGCCAGCGTTTCCTGCATGATATAGTTGCTGTATTCAGAGATGGCATTAAAGACGGCTTCGTGTTTTTCAATGCTGATATTTATTTTATCAGTCACACTAAAATCGCTGCCCTTCCGTATATTTTGTATCCGGTTGACTAATTCACGGGCCGTACCTTCGGCAATTAAATCGTCATTTAGCGTTACGTCCAAAGCGACAGTCAGCGGACCATCCGTGGCAACGAGGAGACCGGGAACATCTTCGGCCGTTATTTCAAAATCCTCTAAATTCAGCTCGTATTTTTCACCCTCTACCGCTAAAGTATAAGTCCCCGTTTTTTCCAAATTGGAAATATCGTCCTGGCTAAATGCAGCAACTGCCTGTGCTGCGGCTTTCATATTTTTCCCAAGGCGCTTGCCGAGCGTTTTAAAATTCGGCTTTATTTTCTTTTTAATAACGCCCGCTGTATCAGTGATATATTCGATCTCTTTGATGTTCGTTTCCGCCATAATAAGATCTTTTACCCCTTCCACATGCTTGATAAAACCCTCGTCCAAAATGGGCAACATTACTTTTTGCAATGGCTGGCGTACACGAATGTTTTCCTTTTTGCGAAGTGACAAAATCAAAGAGGAAATGCGCTGTGCGTAGTCCATACGTTGTTCCAATGCCTTGTCCACCTTGCCGGGATCCCGTTCCACCAGGTCCGTCAAATGCACCGATTCGTGGCGCAACGGCGTATTGTTAGTAATCGCTTTTTCCCGGATCGGGTCCGTCAGGTTTTTATACAGCCAGTCGGCAAAGAACGGTGCCACGCAGGCACTCAACTGGCCGGTAACCATCAGACACTCAAACAATGTTTCATAAGCGGCTCGTTTGTCTGTCGACATATCACCTTTCCAGAAACGGCGACGGCTAAGGCGCACGAACCAGTTTGACAAATGGCTGTCCACAAAGTCTTCGATGGCCCGGCAGGCACGGGTCGGTTCGTAATCATCCATGGCGGTGCGGTATTCGTCCACCAGGCTGTAAAGTTTGGAAATAATCCAGCGGTCCAGCTCACTGCGCTGATCCATCGGCAATACATCCTGTTCGTTCATTTGCCATTTATCGATATTGGCATAAAGGGCAAAGAAGCTGTAGGTGTTGTAAAGCGTCCCAAAGAATTTGCGCTGCGTTTCTCCGATCCCATCCAGATCAAACTTGAGGTTATCCCAGGGTTGTGAGTTGGAGATCATATACCAACGAGTAGCATCGGCGCCATATTTGGCGATCGTCTCGAACGGATCAACGGCATTGTTGAGGCGCTTCGACATTTTGTTGCCGTTCTTGTCCAAAACAAGGCCATTGGAAACGACATTTTTAAAGGCCACACTATCGAACACCATGGTCGCAATGGCGTGCAAGGTGTAAAACCAGCCCCGGGTTTGATCAACACCTTCGGCGATGAAATCGGCGGGGAAGAGCCCCTCAAAGGGTGATTTAAATGGACGCGGGTCGCCTGCTTTCACCTTGTCGTAATCCAGCCCCCACTGTGCATAAGGCATCGATCCACTGTCGAACCAAACGTCGATCAGATCGAGTTCCCGCTTCATTTCCTGTCCATTATCAGAAACGAGGATGATGTCGTCGATATAGGGACGGTGCAGATCTTTTGGCACTTCCTGGTTTAAGCCGAGCGCTGCATTCGCTTTTTCTATTTCGCTCCGCAAATCGGCCACCGAGCCAATGCATTTTTCCTGCTCCCCATCAGCCGTTCGCCAGATGGGCAACGGGATGCCCCAGTAACGGCTGCGGCTGAGGTTCCAGTCTTGCAGGTTTTCCAGCCATTTACCGAAGCGGCCATCGCCCGTGCTGGCAGGTTTCCAGTTGATGGTTTTGTTCAGTTCATACATGCGCTCCTTACACGCCGATGCTTTGATGAACCAGCTGTCGAGCGGGTAATACAGCACGGGTTTATCGGTGCGCCAGCAGTGCGGGTAATTGTGGACGTATTTGGCGACGTTGAGGGCTTTGTTGTCGGTTTTCAGCTTGATCACGATGTCCACATCTACGGGGCGGTATTCCTCATCATCCTGGTAATTTTTGACATATTTATCCGAAAACTCCCCAACGGTCGATTTGAATTTACCCTGCTTGTCTACCAGCGTCAGGGCGCCGATGCCGTTGGCTTTAGCCGCCTTCATATCATCTGCCCCGAAACTTGGCGCCGTATGAACGATACCCGTTCCATCCTCCGTAGTTACGAAGTCACCGAGGACGACCCGGAAGGCATCGGTGTGAAACGCACCGTCGTTGCCGAGGAGCGGTTCTATTTCGTTGCCGAAGTCAAATAACTGCTCGTAGCGGATACCGTCAAGGTCAGTGCCTTTGATACCATTGGTTTGTGAGATGACCTCCGGTTGGTTTTTTCCGCCAAACCATTTTCCCACCAACGCTTCCGCTACTACGACACTCATCGGCTCGTTGGTGTAGGGGTTGAGGGTTTTGATTTTCACATAATCAATCTTTGGCCCGGCGGTCAGGGCTGTATTGGAGGGCAATGTCCAGGGCGTGGTGGTCCAGGCGGCGATACGGACGTCCTCGTCGGGCGTTTCGAACAGGTGTGCCGAACTGGAGTTCGGCACTACTTTGAAGAGCGCCACTGCCGATGTATCCGACACCTCTTTATACGCTCCCGGCATATTCAGCTCGTGCGAACTAAGGCCAGTGCCGGCCCCCGGTGAGTAAGGCTGGATGGTGTATCCTTTATAGAGCAGGTCTTTTTTGTACAACTGTTGCAACAACCACCAAACGCTTTCGATGTATTCGTTTTCGTAAGTGATATAGGGATTGTCGAGATCGACCCAATACCCCATTTTACGGGTAATGTCGTCCCACTCGTTTTTGTAGCGCATCACCGTTTCCTTGCACTTTTGGTTGTAGCCGTCCACGGAGATTTTATCGGTACCGATATCCTCTTTGGTGATACCCAGTTCCTTTTCCACGCTGAGTTCGATCGGCAGACCGTGGGTGTCCCAGCCGCCCTTGCGTTCTACCCGTTTGCCATTCAGCGTATGGTAGCGGCACACCAAATCCTTTATCGCCCGCGCCATAACGTGGTGGATGCCCGGTTTGCCATTTGCCGAAGGCGGACCTTCGTAAAATACAAAGGCGTTTTCGGCAGGGCGCTGGTCAACGCTTTTTTCAAAGATTTTTTCCTGCTCCCAGAAAGCGAGCATCTCCTGGTCGATGGTTGGGAGGTGTAGGTTTTTGAATTCTTTGTACATCAGCTATGCTTTTATTTTTATTTTGACTTGTTTGATTTCATACATTTTCATGGCTTCGAGTTCGTCTCTGATTTTTTGGCTCCAAATGGCCTGTTTGGCAGGGTCGGGGTAAACTTCCGAATCGTATTTATCCTGCATCACCCCCATGCTCGAATAGGTCTCATCCAGCAATTTTTGTCCTTTCACCTGCAAATCTGCCAAGTCCTTTATTTCATCCGCTATGCGCTTAACGAGTTTTCGGGCGTGCAGTTCCGTAATATCGAAATGCAATTGCTCATGGGCCAGCGTTTCCACCGAATCGGTGTGCTCAGTGAAATAAGAGTTTTGACAACTAAACCAGGCTTCGGCGATGCAGGTAGCATACTTTTCAGTCGGGTATTGAACCCAACGAAGCCGGATCTGGGAGGAAGTAACCGCCAGAAATGGACGGTCTTCTTTGCTACCCTTAAAGTCCCCGATGGTCAATTTCCGTTTTGGGTGCCAGCTGATTTCCTGTTCGTACTCTGAGAGGTTGTTCAGCCGGTAGGCTTTGGCCTTTATTTTATAACAGGGGTCGATCCAGATATCCGGCGGTCGGGTTTCGTAAATTTTCAGGGCGTTGGCCCCCATGCCCTTCGCTTTGTTTTTGGCAAAATCCACTACCAGGTCGTAGGCACATCCTGCGGACATCCCCCTTTTTAGTATGATTTCCCCGACGATTTCCCCACCCGTCAGGTCAGTGGTATCATCTTTTAAAAACACTACAAATCCTTCCTCCTCCGGCAATGGCGGATACTCCTTTTGCTGACTAATAAAAATCCCTTGCTGGCAGCCGGTCATCAACAGGAATACCAGTCCGAAAGAAATAATATGCACTGCTGTTTTACCCATAAAAATAAAGTGGCGGCAAAAGTCCCAAATTCCGGTAAAAACAAAAAGCCCTGACAGGTGCGCAACTTGTCAGGGCTTTTTCTATATACAAATCAGCACTCACAAGCTGCGTAGCGGCTCGATGATAATCATGCTGATGATGATGGAAGATGGTAACATTGATAATTTTTTGTGGGAGCAAAGTTAGGAAAAATTACCCTTCCCAATCCTCTCCCTGTAATTCGGGAACTTGCTTATAAACTTTTGCCAGAGGCAAATCGAAGCCGATGGATTTGAGATGAAGGGAATCATCCAGCTTGTCCGCTGTCGTGATTTTCCAAAGACTCTCTTCAGCGGACTGTAGAAAATGGCTTTCCACCATTGAGCGGTACTGGCTGACCATCACGTACTCCTGAAAGGATGGAAGAGAACGATAAAGATGGAATTTATTGCCTCGGTCATAATTCTCTGTGCTTTCGGAAGCTACCTCGAAAACCAGGCGTGGGTTGAGGATGGTGTCTTTGCGTCCTTTCCAGTATTCCAATTTTTCACAGACGATTAATACATCAGGGTAAACAATACGGTTGAATTGTTCGATTCTGATTTTGACATCGCTATTCAGTAAGACATAGGGAAGATTATTGTCTTCGATCCAATTGCCTAAAGCAATCATGATATTGACAGCAATTTTGTTGTGGGGTATGCTTCCTCCGGGCATGGTGATGATTTTTCCGTTATGGTATTCGTGCTTCTCCTCCGCCTTTTCTTCTAAAGCAAAATACTCTTCGAGGCTGTATCGCTTTTGCTGTACTGTGGTCTCGTACATAATCTTGATTTTTTACAAAAATAATTGCTTTTAGCCGAAACAAAAAGCCCTGACAAATGCGCAACTTGTCAGGGCTTTTATTACTGTGTAACTAAAGTATATTTAAAAAATGCGGAGCAGGAAACGTTGCTCTTTTGGCATCACCCGGAAGTGCCCCTTAATATCCCTTTGGGCCGAGCAGTCAGAAACTTAATTGCCCGATTGTTTTTTTCGGCCCACATTTCCGGTTTATTTTTTAAAGAAACATTTGCTACAGTGTAGTAAGTGGCATTTAAAACATACCAGAATAGCGTCAGCCATATGGATTACCTGCCTTTTTTTCAGACCAAAATATCGATTTTAATTCGCTGATTTTTTGGAAATAAAAATGCTAAAATAACTGAGTGGGTATAAAAATCAGCCGGCCGCAAAAAGGGAACAGCACCGACTATTCTTTGATTTCAAAGGATTAATGATGGTAAAAAGGAGGAATGTGCTTTAATTTGTAAAACAGACCTCGAAGCAATTTTGATCTACCAGTTTTTCAAATGGGGCTCGAAGTTTAGTCCGATTGCCCTTTGCATATTTATCATTGATGAACCGCCTGACAAAGCTTTTATTCCTGCTTCTTTTTTTCCAAAACACATGGTTGCCTGCGCAACTACCCGATGGTTTTTATGACGAAATAGTGGCCGACGATCTGGATCAATTCATCGGGGTCGTTTTTGATGATACTGGCCGGGGTTACGTATGGCGGCGCACGGGAGAAGTATTTATGCTGGACACGAACGGCGTGCTGACTTCCGACCCGATTCTTGATATTTCCGAAGAAGTAGCCAGTTGGTGGGATATGGGTATGTTGGGTTTTGTCCTCGACCCCAATTTTCTGGAAAATGGCCGGGTGTACCTTTTATACGTTATGGATCGACACCACCTATTGTATCACGGCACGCCCGCATACGATCCGGCTATAACAATTAAAGACGAGGCCACCATCGGCCGAATCACTCGTTTTACCCTGGACAAGGCGGATGGTTTTAAGACCGTTGTACCCGGTAGCCGAAAAGTCCTGCTCGGTGCAACCAAGGAATCTGGTTTTCCGCTGCTCTTCAAAACGCATGGCGTTGGGTCACTGGCCTTTGGTACCGATGGTACTTTATTGGCGTCGTGTGGTGAAACGGGGCACCCGGACTGGGAAGATACCGGCGGCAGTGCCCAGACCTATTTTGCCCAGGCGATAGACGACGGCATTATCAGAGAGGCAGAAAATGTTGGTGCCTATCGCTCGCAGCTGGTCAATTCGCTCAGCGGAAAACTCATCCGCATCGATCCGGAAACAGGGGAGGGGGTGCCCGGTAATCCTTTTTACGACCCCGCCGACCCCCAGGCCCCGCGTTCTAAAGTATGGTCGCTGGGTTTGCGCAACCCTTACCGTTTTGTGGTCAGGCCCAACTCCGGCAGTCATTACCCAGGCGACGGTGATCCCGGAGAAATTTTTATTGGTGACGTCGGCTCCAGCCTTTGGGAAGAATTGAATATTGCCACCGAAGGCGGGCAGAATTTCGGCTGGCCTGTTTATGAGGGATTTTTGGAAAAAGCAAATTACGCAGCACGGAACGTTCAGAATAAAGATGCCGAAAACCCATTATTTGGAATCAACAACTGTGTGGAGGAGTTTTTCCTGTTCAATGATTTGATGGCGCCTTCCGATGCACAATCGGGTTATTTATTCAAAAACCCCTGCGATAGCAACGTGCTCATCCCCTCGCATATCCATACGTTTTTTCACGAACGGCCTGCCATGGCTTACCGCAACAAAAACGACAACTTGTTTCCGGAGGTTATTTTCCCGGGTTATGATGATGAAGGAACACCGATCGGCCTGTCTATTAATGACTCTGCATCGGGCGTAGCCGGGGCCCCTTTCATCGGCATTACCAGTATGGGCGGATGTTTTTACCAGGGCGATGCATTTCCGGAGGAATACCGCGGCAAATATTTTCACCCGGATTATCAGGGGTGGATACGTAGTATTGATTTTGATGAAAATAACCGGGTTCTTAAAATTGATGTTTTCCATCCCTCGGCCCAGCATATTGTTTCCCTTACGGAAAACCCGAAAGACGGTTGTTTGTATTACATGGATTTTAAAAATAAAGAGTTGAGAAAAATAGGCTACGGCGGTTCTCCGGCTCCGGTGGTCGTTTTGGAAGCTGATAAATATTACGGACCATCCCCCCTGGAAGTCCGTTTTGATGCTACCGGTTCTTATTCTCCGTCCAATGATTCTTTGACTTATTACTGGGAATTTGGTGATGGTAGCATTAGTCAGGATCGTGCGCCAACTCATATTTTTTCATCACCGGGGGCCACCCCGTATGCTTATGAGGTTAAGTTGACAGTCACCGATTTGAACGGTCAATCCAAGTCGTCGATTCTCGTTATTTCATTAAATAATACACCGCCGCAAGTCGAAATAACAAGTTTACCCGACACTTCTTTTTACGCACTTAATCAAACGACATTGCTGCCATTGAAGGGCGTCGCTAATGATGCCGAACACCGCCAGGACGAGCTGACATTCGAATGGCGAACTTTTCTCCACCACGATGAGCATGAACACACGGATCTGATAGACCAAAGCCAGAACTCCCGTTTTTTTATTTCTCCTCTTGGCTGTCACGATGAAATATACTGGTACCGGGTTGAATTAAAAGTGACAGATGCTGCCGGACTTTCAAATACGGCAACCGCCGTGCTTTTGCCTTATTGTGAAAATGACCTGTTTGAGATCGATTATTTTAAGGCCGAAAAGAATAATAAAACGGTTGAAGTGAAATGGAAAACTAATTACGAAAATGATGTCCAGTTATATGAAGTAGAACGGGGCAATACCATTTTTGATTTTCAACCAATAAAAAAAATAAGCCCCAACGTAAATGGTGATTATTCTATGATTGATTATTACCCCGAAGTTGGTGTCAATTTTTACCGTTTAAAAATATGGAATAACGAAAATATATTTAGCTATACTGCGCCGGTCCTGATTAATTTTGAGATAAAAGGCGATGATATTTTATTATACCCCAATCCAGCAAAAGACTTTATTTCGCTGAGCATTCAGGATGCGGCTGATAAAAAAATAACATTAAAAATGTTTGACTTAAAAGGCGCATTGGTTTTAAAAAATAATTGGCCTGCCGTTTACAGCGATTATTTTAATGAACAGATAAACATAACAGGGCTTTCGGATGGTATTTATTTTTATGAAATAGAATTTGGAGAAAACAAAAAAACCGGAGCTATAATCGTTAATTAAGCAATTTTCTATGCAACCACTGATCGCCGTTTTTTCCTATTTAAAAAAATACCGAAGCCTCATTGCCGGAAATATTTTGAGCAATATTTTGATGGTATTATTTTCCATAATAAGTATTCCCGCTATTATTCCCTTTTTGAATATTTTATTAGACCAGCAACCAATGGTGACGGACCCACCCGCCACTTCTTTGAGCACGCAAAATATTCCAGAGCATGTCAATTTTTATTTCAGCCAAACCATTAATTCGCACGGAAAACAGACGGCGCTGGTTTATGCGCTGCTGATTATTGTTCTGCTCTATTTTTTAAAAAACCTCTTCCGTTATTTATCCCAGTTCTTTCTGGCACCTGTCCGAAATGGTATTGTCAGAGACCTTCGGCAGGGGCTGTATGAAAAAACGCTGGCACTTCCACTATCCTATTATTCCGAAGAAAGAAAGGGTGATATTTTATCCCGTATGTCGGTCGATGTACAGGAAGTGGAGCAAAGTATTCTGAGTGGCCTGGTCAGCATCGTCAGGGAACCTTTGATGATTATTGGAGCCTTGTCGTTTATGATTTACATCAGTGTGAAGTTGACGCTTTTTGTGTTGGTTCTTTTATTTTTCACTGGTATCGTTATTGGCCGGGTGGGTAAAATGTTGAAGCGACAATCACGGGCCGTGCAGGAAAGATTGGGTCTGCTGATGTCGATGATGGAAGAAGCCATTTCGGGTCTTCGGATCATTCAAGGTTTCAATGCAGAGCGTTTTCAGGCAAACCATTTTTTGAGAGAAAACAACGAATATAAAAACCTGCTGGTAAGGTTACTCTGGCGCCGCGATCTTTCTTCTCCGCTAACAGAGTTTTTGGGAGTAATGACCGTCGCCATATTAATATGGTATGGATACGGGGAGGTGCAGAGCGGCCAACTTACCGTTGCTACTTTTTTTGCCATGCTGTATGCCTTTTTCAGCATGATCGAGCCGGCCAAAAAATTTTCATCGGCCTGGTACAATGTGCAAAAAGGTGCCGCAGCCATGGAACGGATCAAGGCCATCCAGGATGCAGATATCCGCATTTTTGAAAAAGAAAACGCACTGGCCGTCAGCTCCTTTAAAGAGGCAATTGAATTTAAGAACATTTCCGTTTTTTATAATGGAAATGAAAGGCCGGCATTATCCAATATTAATTTAAGGGTTGAGCATGGAAAGATCGTGGCATTGGTTGGACCCTCGGGAGCTGGTAAAACATCTCTGGTCGATCTTTTGCCGAGGTTCCTTGATCCAACGGAAGGGGAGTTGCTGATCGACGGAATTAACATCAAAGAGTATAAACTTAAAGACCTGCGGTCGCTGCTCGGTATTGTATCTCAGGAGCCAGTCCTTTTCAATGATACCATTTTTAACAACATCGCTTTTGGCCTGGAAGGAGTTTCCGACGAGGATGTTGAGCAAGCCGCCCGCATCGCTCACGCTCACGATTTTATTATGGAAACAGAGCATGGTTACCAATCGAATGTTGGTGACCGGGGGATGAAGCTTTCCGGCGGCCAGCGCCAAAGGCTGACCATCGCCCGGGCGGTACTGGCCAATCCACCGATCCTTATTTTGGATGAAGCTACTTCATCGCTCGATTCAGAATCAGAAAGGCTCGTGCAGGACGCATTGAATAAATTGATGGAAAACCGAACCACCATCGTTATTGCCCATCGGCTCTCTACCATCCAGCATGCCGACGAAATCGTCGTCATGAAAGATGGTCGGATAGTCGAACGGGGAACCCATGAGTCATTGATACTGGAAAAAGGAGAATATGGCAAACTGGTCGAGCTACAGTCATTTTGAAAACATGCAGGCGGAGATAAAAAAAAGGCGTCGGGGTTAATTCCCCGACGCCTTTTTTGCGTGTACTATTCGAAGAATCAATCGAATCTGATCTCCTGAATGACGTTGTTGCCGCTGTTAACTTTCATAAACACATAAACCCGGAACGAACCGGTGTTTGCGGTAAGATTGCCTATGATGTATTGTGAGTCTTGTCCTTTGGATGCTCCTTGATGTACTTGTTTAAAATTGCCTGGTTTATTTTTAACAAAGAAGTCTTTAACCACTTTCACCGCTTCCGTCTTGGAATAGGTCTTCTCAGCATCCTTGATAGCGACCTCCACATTTGCATCAAAGTACCTGCCCAGCGCATCGGCATCGCCTGAACTGATAGCAGAGGTGATCGCCGTTAAGCTGGCATCCTGAGCGGGGGTCATGGCTGTCATGGTTGACAATAAAATTGTGAAAAGCAATAACTTTTTCATGGTATAAGATTTATGAACAATGAACCGGCGTACTTCAAGCCTGAAATTTCAGGCTTTTCAGATAAAAGCCAAAATAGTTCTATTTTCAGGTCAAACGTAAAAAAATTATGATATGTTCGGTCTGCAGCGAAAGTTGATTCTGGAAAAATGGATAACAGTAGACATTTCTAAGGCCAAAAAACTGAATATCCAATTTCTATTTTATCAAAACAACTGAACTTCAGACGCATTTGTATGGGGCAGGTAACAGTTGAAGTTCATATTGGGCGGAATGGAAACAACTAAAACAGTACCTCCTTAACGGTTGCTTCAACTTAATACGTATGAGCAAGAGTGAAAAAAACGGTTTTTTCAACACTTACTATTAATGTCAAAACGGGTTTAAGTAACAAGTTGGGCGACTCGACTTACATTTGCAACTTTCACCAAAAGATTCTGAGTTATTTTAACATCGAACAAAACAAAGATATGGATTCAAAAAAGATCATGCTGCTTATTCTGGACGGGTGGGGCTACGGCCAAAAAAAGGAAGCGGACGCCATTGCCAATGCGAACACCCCGGTTATGGATACCTTGAAAAAAACGTACCCCAATTCCACCTTGACTACCTTTGGTGAGCAGGTAGGACTGCCCGAGGGGCAAATGGGTAACTCGGAAGTAGGGCATTTGAACATTGGGGCCGGGCGTATCGTCTATCAGGAATTGCTCAGAATCAATAATGCCGTTAAGTCAGGAGAGCTTCAAAACCATCCGGTTTTGCGCAAAGCTTTTCAATACGCAAAAGACAATAACCGCCCGGTACATTTCATGGGGCTTTTGTCGGATGGGGGAGTGCACTCGCATATCGAGCACCTGCTGGCACTGTGCGACGCTACGCAAACCGCGGGATTGGAAAATGTGTTTGTGCATGCATTTATGGACGGCAGGGATACGGATCCCAAAGGTGGTGCATCATACCTGGATAAATTATTGCAACATATTGAAAATCAGAAAGTTAAGATTGCGTCAGTCATTGGTCGTTACTACGCAATGGACAGAGATAACCGTTGGGAACGCATCAAACTTGCCTACGACCTGCTGGTAAAAGGGCAGGGCGAAAAAACAGATGCTCCAATCGAAACGGTCAAGAAAAGATATGAGGAAGGTGAAACCGATGAATTTCTAAAACCCATCAGCTGCGTCAATAAAGATGGAAGTCCGGTGGCAACTATCCAAAATGGTGATGTGCTGATTTGTTTTAATTTTAGAACTGACCGGCCAAGGGAAATCTCGACTGTGTTAACCCAACAAGATATGCACGAAATGGGTATGACCAAGCTCGACCTTACATATGTAACCATGACCCGGTACGACGAAAGCTTCAAAGGTGTGGATGTGATTTTTGATAAAGACAATCTCAAGAATACCCTCGGTGAAATTTTGTCAAAAAATGGACGGACCCAGACACGTATTGCCGAAACGGAAAAATATCCGCACGTGACATTCTTCTTCAACGGAGGCAGAGAAGAACCTTTTGCCAAAGAGAACCGGATTTTGATACCGTCCCCCAAAGTATCAACTTACGACCTCCAGCCGGAAATGAGCGCAATTGAAATAACTG
>JBFIJS010000047.1:0-12379 GCA_041600595.1 Saprospiraceae bacterium
GAAGAATAGATACCGTTCCTCTGGAACGATCCCGAACATTCTTTGGTGTTTCTACAAAGATGCATCCCTTACGGGGCTTATTTTACCTCCACTGGGTTAACTGATTAATTTTAAAAGCAACTATCTATAAAATATTTTTAGCTTTAGCTATCTTAGATTCAGTTCAACAAATTGGAGCTGCCAAAAACCAGCTTTAAGCAGGACGGCTAACATAAGTGCCGGTCGTTGTGCATTATCCATTAATTTAATATCGCACTAAATGAAAAAAAAGATTGTCATTTTTTTTAACAGGCTTCGGGAACAGTTATGGTTTAGACCTTTTTTATTTTGTCTATTTTCGATAGCCGGTGCTCTTATAGCTCATCAAGCAGATGGAATTGGCATGACAGACCTGGTGCCTGATGTTAATATAGAATCGATTAAAGGCCTTTTGGATACCATTTCTGCCAGTATGCTGGTTATTTCCATCTTCGCAGTTGCATCGATGCTTTCGGCTTTCTCCTCGGCAAGCAGCACCGCAACGCCAAGGTCTTTCAAAATTGTTGTTACAGATGATGTGTCACAAAATGCACTTTCTGTTTTTATTGGCGCATTTATATTCAGTATCGTTGCCACCATTGCCCTTGACAATGGATACTATGATAAGACCGGTAGATTTATTCTTTTTTTATTCACACTATTATTATTCGCCATCGTCATCCTGACCTTTTTAAGATGGGTAGATCGAATTTCGAGATTGGGACGATTGGAACACACAATCAATCAGGTAGAAAAAGTTGCTGCCCAATCATTATCTAATTACATTAAAGACCCAAACCATAAAGCCCTTCCGGTAAGTAATGAATTATTTGATGGAAAGGCGGTTTTGGGTAATGCTGTTGGCTATGTCCAACATTTAAACCTGGAAGCCTTACAATCCTTTGCCAAGGAAAAGAAACTAAAAATTCGGCTTAATTGTCTTCCCGGTAAATTTATCCATAAAAATTTTACAGTCGCGTTATTTACTTCCAGTGAAAACTTAAACACAGATGAAATCTCACAAAAAATAAATGACGCTATCCATGTAGGCAATACCAGATTATTTGACGAAGACCCACGCTTTGGGCTAATTGCTTTAACCGAAATTGCCAGCAGGGCTTTATCTCCTGGCATTAATGATCCGGGAACTGCCATCCAAATAATTGGCAGCCATCTAAGATTATTTTATTTATGGAATGAAGAGCAGGAAAGCAGCAATGAAAAAAAGCCTGTTTATGATTGCATTGAAGTACCAGATATCCCGATGGAAGATTTTTTTGATGATGCATTCAGGCCAATTTCCAGAGATGGTGCCGATAATGTCGAAGTGATGTTGCGACTGCAAAATGCATTTACATCTTTAGAAAAAATAAATCATTCAGCAATAAAAAAAGCTTCCGTTCTATATTCAAAGTATGCTTTTAATAGAGCAGAGTCAGAAATTAAATTTAAGAATGACCTCGATATTTTAAAAAAGCACTGCTTGTTTAAGAAATGAATAAACACCTGAATACGCCGTAACGAATATTTCTTAAAAAAATGAAGCGGAAATGTGGGCAAAAAAAAAGACAATTTCCGCCTGCTAAAATCCATTGGAGGCAATACGGAAATATTAGCAATAAATAAAATGGCCTGATGATTAAACTTGATTTTAACTCATTTGAAAATGAGATTCAGCAGACTTTTTTCAAAGAAGCACAGCAATTTGAATTTCAGAAAAATGAAATAGTAGTCAGGATGGGGACGATATGCAATCACTTGTTCTTTATCGAGAAAGGCATGCTACGGAATTTCTATTATGATAATAATGGTCACGATGTTACGCACTGGTTTGCGAGAGAAGAAATGATCGTAACCGCTCCTCCAAGTTTTTTTAAGAGAGAGCCCAGTTTTTTCGGAATCGAAGCGGTAGAGCACACAATTGTTCGGGCCGTTTCGTACGAAAAATTAGAGGAAAAGCTGGAAGCATCCATTCAATTAGAGCGGTTTTTCAGAATGTTAGCGACAGATATTATGATTATGCTTGGAAAAAGGATTATAGATCTTCAAACCCAAAGTGCTGAATACCGATATGACCAACTTTTAATGACACACCCGGATATTTTCAGAAGGGCTAAACTCGGACACATTTCGGGTTATCTTGGTATAAAACAGCAAAGTTTGAGCAGGATAAGAGCACTAAAACGTTCGGGCCGGTAATTTTTTTTTAACATAGGTGAAATGATTTGCAAAACCTTCTCTTGATTTTTGTGCCATTATAAATCAAAAAAATATATGATCATGGACGGCGAAATTCTAAGTAAATTAATTCCAGCTTTGGTTTTACTCGTAGTTGGTATCATTGAAGCCTTTGGCGGGTTATACTTTGACGACAATAGAACAAAAAATGATTTTTCTATCGAATTGATTAGTTTAGTTACACTACCAGTTTTGGTACAGCCTGGCATCTTTTTATTAACCTTTTGGATCGGTGCCACCTGGTTTGTGCAATACGATAACAGCCTGGCTGATTTATCTATTGGTTGGCATTTTGCAGCGTTCCTGATATTCGACGACATGATGCAATATTGGTGGCATAGACTATCGCATATCAACCGGGTCATGTGGAAACTGCACAGACCGCATCATGTCGTGGAAGAAATGGGGGTTTTAGTGACTTACAGAAATGCCATTTTATATTATGCCTTGATGCCCGGTATTTGGTTTTCAGCAGTTTTGATTTTTTTAGGGATGGGTTATGCTTATCTGATTTATTTACCAATAAAACTTACGGTAATTCTACTGGCTCACAGCGAAACGAAATGGGATCGTTTCCTTTACAAACATAAATTCCTGCACCCCCTGGCATGGATAATTGAACGAACTATTTCTACTCCAAGCACACATTATGCTCACCACGGATTAACGGCAGAAGATGGAGTGTCGCACCCTAATGGGAATTTCGGCAATTTACTTTTCATATGGGATATTATTTTTGGCACTGCTAAAATAACGCGTCAATACCCCTCCAAATTTGGTGCATGGAACAGAATCAAAGAGCCGTGGTATGTCCAGTTAATGTTCCCGATCATTAGGTCAAAAGATAAAAAAAGCGAATTGCATTCTTTGATTAATAAAAATGATTACGACCCATCGGTTGATTATAAGGAATACAACCGGTAATCTGAGAAAGGAAATATAACCTGCGTCCGGACTGATTTTATTTCGCAGGGACAAACGCGCAACCTGCCGCAAATCCAGGATTTACGTTCCTTGAACTCCTGTTATCCGGTGGCGCCCTTGAAGTATCTGACCACCTCTTCTCTGATTCCGCAGCGTCGCAAAATGACACCGTAGTTTCCAAAAAATTCTACGTCATACTTTATAAATATCCATCAACTGGCTGCCCGCTCAAAAAAAGCACTGGGGTTACGCATTCAGCCCTTCCCTACAGCGAAACCTCCAACAGTAATACTGGCTGACGAATCACTGATATCGCCCCGGGAAAATTATAGCCGGCTCGCAATTGTAAGCAGCAATAATTATTTTTGCCCATAGCTGAACACTAACTCTAAAACCGGGTTACAAAAAGGGAATCAGATTCCTTTTCTCTGCCAAACATTCCTTTAACTAACATTTGAAATATTCAAAACATGAACGAAACCATCGGTTTGCGTGAAGTCGAAGCAGCCTTGGGCAAGCCTTACCGGGACTTGCGATTTTTGCTCGAAGCTCTCAAAGAAACCCTCATCGAAAACGGCGAAAGCAACGTGGCCAATGCCATCCCGTGGATACGCCAGGAAGACTACCTCCCCAACGAGGATGTCACGAAAATCAGTCAGTTGTACTCACTGGTTTTCCAATTGGTCAATATCGTGGAAACCAACGGGGCCGTGCAGGAACGCCGGCAACTGGAAGACGAAGACCTGAGCCAGGTCAACGGTCTCTGGGCGGCGAATCTCCGTCAGTTGCGGGAAAATAATTTTTCGGAAAATGACATTGTGGATACTCTGCGGACCGTGTCGGTGGAACCTGTCCTGACGGCCCACCCTACTGAAGCTAAACGAGCAACCGTGCTGGAACAACACCGGGAGTTGTACCTCCTGCTCGTGCAAATGGAAAACTCCATGTTTTCCAAAATGGAAAAAAAGAACTTGCGGGAAAATATCAAACGCTCGTTATACGGCCTCTGGAAAACGGGGGAGATCTATTTGCAAAAACCCGACATCTCTTCCGAGTTGCGAAACGTAATGCACTACCTCGTCAATGTTTTCCCGGAGGTCATCCCCATTATCGACCGCCGGTTGGAGCAGGCTTTTGAGGCTGTTGGCTACCGCGCCGATGCGGTGCAGGAACGGCACGCCTACCCCAGGGTCACTTTTGGCGACTGGGTGGGTGGCGACCGGGACGGCCATCCGCTGGTGACTGCTGAAGTTACCCGTACCACCCTGTTAAAGCTGCGGCTAAACGCTTTTGTGGTTATTCGCCGGAAGCTGGTAAAGCTGGTCCAACAGTTGAGTTTTTCCCAGGAATTGGCTGCTTGTTCGGAAGAATACCAGCGCAGGGTACAGGAAATGGCTGCCGGCTTCGGTGAAGAGCAGGGGCAGGAACATTTAGAGCGCAATGGTGGTGAGGCGTTCCGCCAAATACTGCACCTGATGATACTCAAACTGCCCGTTTCCACCGCCCGGGGACACGCAACAGAACTGGCCGAAACGCCCTGGTCGTATGTCCATTCTGCACAACTGGTCGCTGACTTACGCCTGCTGCAAAACGAACTACTGGCCTTTGGCGCCAGGGCTATTGCTTACGATAATGTAAAAACAGCCATCCGCACGGTAGAAGTGTTTGGCTTTCACCTGGCCGCCCTCGACATCCGGCAAAACAGTGCTTTTCATGACAAGGCCGTTGCGCAATTGCTGCGGGCCAGCCGGGCAGTAGAAACAGATTTTGCCGATTGGTCCGAAGCGAAAAGAGTCAAATTCCTATTGGACGAACTGCAGTTTGCCCGGCCGTTTGTCCATCCTAAAACCAAGCTGGAAAACGAAGCCCAAACCGTCATGGAATGTTACCGTGCCGTGGAGGAACACACTGCCCGGTATGGTTATAACTGCATCGGTTCGTTTATTGTCAGCATGACGCGTTCTTTTTCGGATTTGCTCGTGGTGTATCTGTTGGCCCGGGAAGCCGGACTGACATTCATGGATGAAGAAGGACTGGTCTCAAAAATCCACGTGGTGCCACTTCTGGAAACCATCGAAGATCTGGAAAACGGCCCTGCCATTTTGCGGGAATACTTTTCCAATCCTATGGTGCAGCGCTCACTGGCCTATCATCAAAAAAAGAACGGCTGGGCACGCCCCGTGCAGCAGATCATGGTGGGCTACAGCGACAGCAATAAAGATGGCGGCATCATGGCCAGCCAGTGGCACCTATACAAAGCTCAATACAACCTGGCCCGACTGGGCGACGAGTTCGGGATCGACATCCGGTTTTTCCACGGAAAAGGAGGAAGCATCAGCCGGGGGGCCGGGCCGACGCATTATTTCATCCGGGCCCTGCCCTATGGCTCGCCCAACGGCAACATCCGTCTGACAGAGCAGGGAGAAACGATCGCCCAGAAATACGCCAACCGGGTCAATGCCGCTTTCAACCTCGAACTCCTGATCGCCAACACCCTGTCCAAAACCATGGAAGACCGGGCCAGAGAACGCCAGTTTCACCCCCACGCCGACACCATTGAGTGGCTGGCCACGGCCAGCAAAAAGGCTTACGAGAAACTGATGCAAACCCCCGGGTTCATTTCGTTTTTCCGAACGGCCACGCCCATAGACGCTATCGAAAACAGCAAGATCGGCTCCCGCCCGGCCAAGCGAACCGGAGCGAACACTTTGTCCGACCTGCGGGCCATTCCCTGGGTGTTTTCGTGGAGCCAGTCGAGGTACCACATGACGAGCTGGTACGGACTGGGCACGGCGCTCCGGCAGCTGAAAGAAACCCAGCCCGAAAGATTTGCAGAGCTAAAAAAAGCACTTAAAACTGATCCATTCCTGCGTTACGTTTTTACCAATGTGGACACCAGCCTGGCAGCCACGGACGAATCGACGATGCAGCTCTACGCCAGTCTGGTACCCGATGAGGAAATACGCCAGAAATTCCTGCAGGAATTTCTTTCTGAACTGCAACTCATCCGTTCCCATTTACACGAATTGCTGGGCAGGCCTTTCGAAGAGCGCCGCACCAATCATCATTACTCCAGTCTGCTGCGGGCCAACGTGATGCGGGAACTGCACCAGATGCAGGTAGCCCTGTTGAAAAAATGGCGGGACGAAAAAGCGGACAAAACACAGGTAGAGTTGTTACTCACGGTCAATGCACTGGCGAGTGCGAGCGGGAGTACGGGATAAGCAGGAGCAACACCTTTCTGTTGTTACTAACCGTCCAGGGAGACCACTTTAGAAACTGACAAAATTTTGCAGGTATGCAAATAAGGCATTGGTTTTCCAAAACCCGTTGAAAGAGGTAAACAATGCAAAAAAGACGGAATGTATAAACTTCTTTAGGTGAACTGCCCCTCCATTATACTTTACCGGGCTTTTTCCGTCAGGTGAGAACCAGGCAAAAAACAATTTCCGGTTATGACTGGGATATGGTTCTCACCGTTTGAAGGGGGGCTCACCAACACATCGTCGACCGTCTTTTCACGGCAAAGACTTATTTTTCAAAAAATCCCAGAACGGGTTGATAAGGATACCGGTATAGCTATGTTCCAGGTCTTCGATCAGCACGAACCTTACATAGTTATCAAGCCCGACATTACTGGTTTGAAACGTAAAAGTTCCAATGTCCTTTCCAAAGTATTGGGTGCTCGAATAAGTGTGCTGAAAATCCAGGCCGCTGATTTTTAAAAATGGCTCCAGTAACTGTGCTACACCTGCGTTGCTGAGGGCATTCGCATCGACAGCAACGGGACTGTTGGCCCCAATCGATTGCAAGAAAAGTGGGTCAGCAGCACCCACCGTGACCATCAGCGACATGGGTCGGGATGATAAGACAGCAGGAATAAAGCTTGACAGATTTCCTGCGTGAACAGTGACCGCTGCGAAAACTTCGGACCGCTGTGCCGCCAGCCTCGCTGCCATTTGCGCCCCGTTCGAAAAACCTGTGAGGTAAAAACGCTGCTCATTCACCAGGTAATCTTTTTTGATGGTTTGGATCAATTCATCGAAAAAAAGCATATCGTCTCTTAATATTTCCCCTGTACACAAGGGCAATGCTCCCAGGCTAACGTCAGTCTGCCCCAGGTCACCTGCTGCCCATTTCGTGGTCGTTCGCTGTACACCATTGTCGAAATGACAATAGGTTAAGGCAGTAGGATAAACTACTATAAATCCTTCCTGGTCTGCTTTGGGGTTCCACAGGTTGGGATTGTCATAAAAAATCTGCCCGTTTTGATTAGTGCCATGAATAACGATCAGCACCGGGACTTCCTGATGGCCGGCCGCAGTGGGTGGAATGTAAACAATGAACGACCTTTCCTGACCATCACTGACGGTGATGGTTCGAAAATAGGTTCCGGCTATATTTTCTGTTTTTGAAGGTTCCGGCAGGTTTTCATCATCGCACCCTGCCGATATGAACAAAAGACCAACGATAAAAAGTAAAATTCCTTTTTTCATCTTTCTGATTTTTATAACCAAAAACCCAGCTACCAACTATTTATGCAAACCGATAACATGGTCATTTGCCAATACTTACATCTTTTCATCTTTGGTACGAACGCAAAATAAATGATTGATAAAAAAGCCATGTTCCCTCAATTCACTCATTTTGAATATGCCTTTTTATAACTGGTTTTTATTTACAGAGTACAGGACAAAACTTAATAAAGAAAGTTCGTCAATACGGAGCAGGATGCTTTTCTTTTCAATTCTGCCTGAATAAATCTCCCCAGTGGCACGCTCAAGTGTTGAGAAAAGATGAGATAATGCTGCCCCGCATTGTAGAAATTCATTTTGCCCTGTACTCAAATCTATTTAAAAAAATAAATTACCACACCCGGTTTTAACTATGTAAAGAAGGGTAAGATTGCGCTAAACCTGTGGCATGGTAGGAGGTTGTTTTACGCAAGTGTAGCCATTCCGGATTATCAATTGCCTGTTGCATTCCATGTATGAACCTTGGGTAATATTGATCTTCTTCAAAAGCATTCATGTTGGGTGCCTTCGTGAAAAGTATTTTCATAAAATTTTTGATAGCTTTCATTTTATTAGCCAGATTTCGCTGTGCCTCCGGCATATTTGCAACAAAGTTTCGGGCCATGGTTTCAAAATCTTCCGGCTCTCTGCCTGTAAGTTCTTTTACGACATTCGTCGGACCACCAATTGCAAAAACATTTTGCGATGCATCCCGGAGATAGTAAATGATGTTGGAGTAATCATAAATGGAGTACTTGCCTGCTTTTAATGACTTTAAGAGCATTTTCTCTGAAATCGGCATCAGTTTCACTTTCCGCTTAAATATTTTACCAAAAACATTTGCTACTTCTTGTTGGGAAACAACCTTTGGTCCCGTTGGTCGGTAGGTCTTTTGATGATGCATAGCCGGGTCTTTTAAGATGTGAGCCACGACCCTTCCCTGGTCGTCTTCTGAAGGGGGTGCATTCAGGCCGTCACCTTTTATTGCCGTGGGCATTATTCCCAACTGGGCCATGAATTCAACCGTAAAAAAATAAGTAAACCCAAACATTCCCGGGTTCACAAAGGTGTATTTTACGTGTTTATGTTTTTTCACAATTTGTTCTCCCAACCACTGCATCTTGGTGTTGATGGATGGATGGTTTTGTGCAAGAAGCCATTGAGACATATAAACCACATGCTCTAATTCGGACGCTTCTTCGGCCGCAATGAAAAACGCCATTGTTTGAAATAACGTATTTCTTCCGAATGGCGGACAGAAATAGACTCTCTGGACACCTTCCAAAGCTCTTTTGATGTCCCTTAGGTCATTTAAGTCTCCTATGAAAATTTCTGAGCCCAATCTTTCTAATTCTTGTGCTCTGGAGTTTTTACTATTCCTGACCATGGCTCTTACATCGAACCCAAGTCGCAATAGTTCTTTGGCCGCCGGATAACCGGTATGACCGTTGGCTGTCGTAACTAAAATTTTTATGCTATTCATTTTAATTGTGGTTTTATGTTGTATATGCAACATATATGAAAAAATATTTACTCGATTCTGTTCTCCAGTTCTTCAATCAGATGAAACCCTTCCATGCCCAGTTTCGCAACCAACTCATTCATTGCTTTTTCCCAACGCGGGATCAAAACTTGTACAAAATCTCTTCCTTCCGGCGTCAGTTCAATTTCCGGACGGTAGTCGTCGGTTCGAACGAGATAATTACGTTTTTCTAAAAGTCTGATATTCCTGCTTACAGTGGATCGCTCCAGCACCAGGTTCTGCCCTATCTTTCCCTGTTCTACTTTACCAAGTTTGCTCAGAGCAAAGAGAATAGTCATTTGATTTTCAGTGATATCAAGGTCTGTTATCTCGGCCCTGAAATGTGCGTCGGCTATTCTGGATAGCCTCCTCAGCCTTGAACCTATACATTGTTGTAAATTATATTTCATGGAGCAAACATACAGACTAAATGTTGCATATGCAACATTTGCATTGGTTTTCAGATAAATGATTCGATGACAGCTTGCAAAATTTTAAAGCGGCGGACACCTGCAGCTGCGTTAAGGATTCCCATGTAATACCGGTATTGTGGCAGTTGGCTTCACTAAACTTTGATCTCAATTACATCAGAAAAAAAGCGCTCAAGGGTGTTCACCAAAGGTCATCAGGCGGGTCTGTTGAATGTGACTGCCTTAAAAAAGCAAGATTTTGTCAGGGCGTAACTGGCACGGAACTGGCACATGGCCGGGCAGATAAGCCGAGAAGAAAATAGAACGTAGATGGCTTTGGTTTTACAGATTAAGATTAAAATAAATTGAAAAGGTGTACGTTAAACGATCCGTGATCAACCGAATACGAAATAGCGCTTTAACCAGAATCCTTTGGGGGATTATGGGATTTTACCTGCTCAACATAAGTGTTGATACGGTAGATCCTAACCCTGAATATATTCCTGAAGACCTGTCGATCAATGACCAGGAAAGTATTGTTGAAATTATAGTGGAGCAAGTTTTAGGCTACGAAGACGCCTTCGGGGAATACGATGACCACGACACAGAAGACCACAACAGCAGCAAGACTGTTAAAATTGAACTCTTAGCTCACCAGGCCAGTACAGATGGCTATACTGACCAGTCTCTCACCAAAAAGAGGAATCGTTATCCGGACTATGAAGCCCGGTTAACAAATGGCTTCAGAGAAATAGAAGCTCCCCCACCTAAAGTTTGATTTGTAATCATTTCCGTTGAGATCCGATGCCCGGGAGACACCGGGTAAATTTTAATGTTTACATAATCAATCAATAAAATGAACATCAAAACAATATTGATGCTGGCCATTGTTATGGCATCATGCAAATACAGCTTTGCCCAAATAACTGACGCTGAAAAAGACAGTCTTTACATTCTTCAAATTGAAGATCACAAAGAACCCGATAAGGTTTTACACGCAGAACCACTTTACATTGACCTGATCCGCGATTTGGGCGCAAGAAAAGGGGAAAAGGAATGGAACGTGGGATTAGGGCTTACAGATAATCTAAGATTTGACTCTCATGAAGCGCTCATTGAATACGAGTGGGCACCTGTGAACCGATTGGGGCTGGAAGTAGAGTTGCCTTTTACTTTCTATTCACCTGTAAACGGAACGGAAAAAGACTCCATTCCATCCAACCGGTTAAATAGTATAAAAATGGCTGCGCAATGGTCGTTTTTCGTTAGTGAGCCTATGGCCACTTCAATGGCATTTGGCTACATCAATGAATTTGAGCTTTCAGACTTTAGACATTTTGGAAAGCCTTTTATTAAGGGAAATATCTACAACCCTTTCCTGGTTGTTGCCAAGCGTTGGGGGAATAACTTTCACTCATTGCTTTACACTGGCCCCATGATAGAGCAGAATTTTAGCTCTAACAGCTTTCATACTAAATATGAGGCACATACAAGTTTTCATTTTATGATCTCTGGCTCAAGAAACTTTATTGGAGTTGAATTTAATAAAACCTTCGAAAAACAAGATTTTGACATGACTATCAGGCCACAAATGAGATTGGGAATTGCCGACAATTTGTTAATCGGAATTGTAGCAGGTATTCCTGTCAGCCGGGAAAATGAAAGAATAAGTTCTTTTGTTCGCCTGATTTGGGAACCGGGACACAAGAAAAAATAATGGTGTTTTCGCCCGCTAAGGTTAGTACGCTGTAATTTAAATTTTCTTTAATTTCTCTTTCATGCAAGTGGGCCGGAAGATTCATCTCGCTTTGAGGCACCAGACTGCTCGGCTCAAAGCGAAGTGAATCCTTCGGTCCACTTGCAGAGAAAAAAATTAAAGCAAATTTAAATTACACGGTATTAGCTCGCTGTAACAAAAGTTAGTTATTAAATGCAGAGCCGGTCGGCGTCCCGTTCGGTTTCCAGGTCGCCCACCAGGACCTTCATTTTTACTTTGTCACCCATTTGCCGGGCTGTTTCCTGCAGCAGCGCCGTTATACCGCTACCGGCAGAGGAGGTGATATTGAGCAGGATATTTTGTGCCGCCATTTGCTTCCGGATACTCTCCGCCACAAAATCGTAGGCTTTTAATAGGTGCATGGTGAAGTTGTCGCACGTAACAGTACCTCTTGTCGCTTTGGTTGATTTCTGAATTTTATTCATAATCTGTTTTTTCACATTTATCAACCAGTAAAATCCGAAGCATTTACCGGTTCGGTTTAGAAGGTTTTCCCGATCATCACAGACGAGTATCAGGCAAGTTATAGAGATGTTTTGAATTGGGAAAGCGATTGGAGGCGCTAAAAAAAGGCAACCTTTACCCGAGGACAGGAACGATACCGGAAGATTTCCTGCTTCGCAGACTACATGGAAATCATGGTTCGGAACCGTAAAGTTAGGACTTCCCGGGCAGGCCGGGCCAGCGATTCCCTTTTTCGGTCCCAATAATTTTTTATCCGGCGCTCAGCGGTCAGTTTTGTTGCAAAACATTAAACTTTTAGGGCATTCCTCACCTTTATATGCTGTGGGTTCAGGGCCGGATCAAGAGATTGAAACAGGCCGGTAAAAACCTGTTCCAATCTCCTGCAAAAAATATAAATCGGCGCGGTCGCTTACATTCCCACCACCTTTCACCCTGTTTTACACCACTTGTTCAACACCCGCTGCAAACTACAACCGTCTTAACAATTCGTCGGGCCGCACCGGACACCAGC
>JBFIJS010000048.1:0-12326 GCA_041600595.1 Saprospiraceae bacterium
CTACCTGGAGCACGACTACCAGCCACAGCAACACCTCCGCCAACTACTCGACCTCGCCCACGATCAAACCCGGCTAGTGGTGGAAGTGCCAAATTTTGACTCTTATACCCGTCGCCGGTTTGGCCGGCATTGGGCGGGCTACCATACACCGCGACATACCGCACTCTACGCTCCGGACAACATCAAAACCCTGTTCGAGAACAGCGGCTGGCAGGTGGAAAGCATCGATACCTACGGTACGCTCGACCCCTACACGCTGCACTGGATGAGTCGCATGGAACAACAGCAAATCGACTGGACTGCGTCCATGGAGCCCCGGTTTTGGGGATATGTGGCGGGTATGGTTTTGCATGCGCCCATTTATTTGCTGCACCGCTTTTTTTCTTTAGGCTTTATGACGGTGGTGGGAAAACCCGGATAAAGAGATCGGGAAAAAGAGTTTGGCTCACTCAAATAAAGGGAGGCCACCTTTTTGTTAATTTATTGAAAATCAGACAAGTGTATGGCCGGCAACAATATTTCGCCTCCCCACTCCCCCACCGAGCGGTAGGGCTGAAACCGGGCGAACATTTCCTCACTATACCAATCGAGCTGGCGGGTCTTATCGATAGCTACCTGATGTTCCCGGCTCTGATAAGCAAATTTTTTCAATGCGTCGAAACTCGTCCAGATGCTGAAGGTCGCCATTTGCAAGAGCGGCACCTCTCCGATTCCTTTGGTATAAATCAATCCTTCCACGCCTTTTTCGATTGGCCGCTGCGATGTTGGCACATACCGCCAAAAATCAATCAACCGCTGCCAGCGAATGGTAGCCCGGGTGATGACAGCGTAAAAAGGGTTGCCCTCGTCGAGATCGGTGGCCGGGGAAAAAGGGTTACCACCTGACCACAAACCTTTGGCCTGGCGGGTCTTTAAAAACAAGGTCCATTGCTCCTGGCTGTGGTTTTTGTACCGTTGGTACAAAGAGTGGCGGGTGAAAAAATCCACGGCAGCCGCCTCGTTTTCCCAACCACCCAACAGAGCGTAAACTCCCCAATCGGGATAGGGACTGAATCCGGGTTCTTTCCCGCTGCCCATGAGTTTGTAAAAAGACAGGCCACTTACTTTTTGCAGGGGAGCATGGGCGAATTGCATTTGCCCGAAAGCCCAGGTTTTATCCTGTAAGGACTGGAAACGGAAGAAGGTCAGGGTGGTGATTGGATGATTCATAGGAATGAAATGCCGGAATTGTATTTTGGTTTTAAAGCTAAATATTTTGCAGGTTACCCGAGTAGTTCTATTTTGACCTTTCAATTTTCACCCATGCAAAAAATAAAACAAGTTCGGGCAATTCTTCGGGCCTTATTGGTATTTCCATTAGCCCTGCTGTTCATCCTGCCGGGGCTGTTCAAATCCTTTATCAGCAAAAACTGGCTGCCGCTGGCTTTGCGGATGCGGCAGCACTGGGCACGTCTTTCCCTGCGTATTTTAGGTATCCAACTCCAGAAAACGGGCGATGCACCTGCGGGAGGGCCTTTTATTTTTGTGGGCAACCACCGTTCCTATCTCGATCCGATTGTTGCCTTACAGGACATCCAGGCGCTGCCTGTTGCCAAGGCGGAGGTCAGTTCCTGGCCCGTCATCGGGTATTGTGCACAGGTTACGGGGATTTTGTGGGTAAAAAGAGAAAGTCACAGCAGCCGGGCCAATACGATGAAAAGCATGGAGCAACTATTGAAAAAGGGTTATTCTGTTTTGGTTTACCCGGAGGGCACCACCCACATCGAACCGGTGACCCGTACTTTTCAAAAGGGGGCCTTCCGCCTCGCAGCTACGCTGAACGTCCCCGTCGTGCCGATAGCAATTGAATACCATGAACCAACAGATGCCTGGGTGGGCAACGATACTTTCCTGCCACATTTCGTCCGGTGTTTTGGAAAAAAGCAGACATTTATCAAAATCGCTTACGGCCCGCCCCTGTCGAACCCGGAGCCAAATGACTTGCGAACGGAGGTGAAAGACTGGATCGACCAATCTTTGTCGGTAATGCAGGAAAAGAGCCGCACGGAAGAGGTGGGCAGCACCTGATATTTTTTAACTACGCCAGGGTTACAGCCACTGTTTCCGGTAGAAAAAGACCATGAGACCCATAAAAATCGAAAACATCAGCCCGAGCAGCATGTAATAACCATTTTCCCATTGCAGTTCAGGCATATTTTCGAAGTTCATCCCGTAGAGCCCCGCCAGAAAAGAAAGCGGAACGAAGATGGTCGTGATAATCGTCAACACCTTCATGATGTTGTTCATTTTAAAGCTCAATTCGGAAATATAGAGGTCATTGAGGCCCGTCACCACATCCCGGAAAGTTTCCACCATATCGACGATCTGAATGAGATGGTCATAGAGGTCCCGGACGAAGACCAGGGTATCCTCGCTCATGATTGGATTGTCGGATTTGGAAAAACGGCTAATAGCCTCACGCAAGGGAGAAATGGATTTGCGCAGCTGTAGCGTTTGTAATTTCAACTGGTGTATTTTTCCTTTTATAGTAGGATCACTGTTGGCAATGATACTCTCTTCGATATCTTCCATGGCCATTTCCACTCCGTCCAGTACAATAAAATAATGATCCACAATGGAATCAATCAGCGCATAGGCCAGATAATCACTCCCCCTTTGGCGGATACGTCCGCTGCTGTTTTCCAGTCTTTTACGCACCAGCACGAACAAATCTTCATCATCTTCCTGAAAGGAGACGAGAAAAGTTTTACCCACATAAATGGAAACCTGCTCGGTTTTCAGTTCCAGTTTATCCACATCAAATTGGAGGGCCCGCAAGGTAATGAATACTCCTTCCGGGTATTCCTCAAATTTTGGCCGCTGCTGGGTATCGACAATATCTTCCAGAGCCAGAGGATGAATAGCATATTTTTTTCCGAGCTTTTCAATCAGAGCCAGGTCATGAATCCCCCGCACATCGTACCAGGTAACATTGTAGCCTTCGACGGCGATGGGTTTTTCATCTTTCAAATGCTTGGTTACCAGGTTCTCCGGTCCAAATTGCATCAGTGTTACATTGGCCTCTTCTACCAGGCGCTCGCCGGTAAATACGAGGGTTCCCGGGGGTAGACCCGTTTTTCGTTGGTGTCGTCTTTTTTTCTTTCCCATAAAATCACTTTGAAATAATAAGCCTTTTGGTTTGGGTTTTCCCTCCCTCCGTGAAAGTCAAAAAATAGATACCATTGTCCAGATCACCGAGATTTACCGGATAATTTTCGAGGGGAGGGTGAAATGAAAAGAACTGTAATTGTTCACCGAAAACATTTTGCACGACCATGTCTACCCCGGCAGGAGATTTACTATTGACAGTCAGGTAAATGATCCCGCTGCTGGGGTTTGGTTTGATAAAGATCGGGACTCCTTCTTCTACAGCATACGAAGCCGTGGGAAAACAGTTTCCGTAGATATTGGCATCCATCCAGAGAAGCCGGTTTTGCAGAAAATTCTTCATGAAGGCTATTTCACCCTCATAGGAACCCGTTACCACAGCATTTGGCCAGATATATTCTCCCAGCACCGGCCAGCGGTCAAAATTCCGGTCCAGGGCGGGTCCCAGATACTCTGCCTGCTGATCGATAAAAGCGTGCAGGGAGTCTACGTGCAAATGCCCCTGCCTGAACTGATTCCAGCGGCATTTGAGCAGATTGGTGAATACAGGGTCCTGAATCATGCGCTCCCACCAGAAAGGGTTGGGGTCACCGCAAGGGGTATAACGAATCCATCCGGTCGGGTCGCTGGCATTGCAGTAATCTCCATTGCCAAATGCGAGATTGTAGTCCCAGACCGGACCAGCTACTATTTTACCACCTTTACTGTCTTTGTCTTTATGGAAATAGGAGCTCAGCCGGAAGGCGTCCACATTTTTACTCAATTCATTGATGATAAAATTATCGGCGAAGGAAGTCAGATCGATGTACTCGTCATACCGTTTTCCACCAAATGTAAGGTTTGGTGAACGAATCGCCTGCTCAAAACTATCGACATAGGCCTGGATATAGGCCGCCTGGGGAGGTTTTATTTTTGAACGCCGGGGAGATACATACTGAAAAGGCAACTTGGCACCGGGGATGTTTTGCATATCAAAACTGGAAAACCAGTCAGCTTCGTCTTTATCCACTTTAAAAACGTACCCCCCTGTCAGTTGGTCGCCGGACAGGTCGTCTTCCCGCAGGTTGGCAATATCCACCCGGTTTTTGTCCCGTTTGATCCTTTCCATGATGACATAAATGCCTTCATACTGGCCGTTGATGTACAGTTCCACAAACCGGGTACGACTGGCATATTGTCCCATCCGCCGGGCCATTTCCATGACTAACACATTGCGCATCAGGGTCTTGTCAGAATAGGGGCCGTGCAAAATCCAGTCTTCTTCTTCGGGAAAATTGAGAAAACTGACGTCCATGTCTTCCCCGTTTTCGTCTTTCGTCTCAATGGCGAAACCATTTTTAGGAAAAAGGTAAAGAGACGACTGCCCCCGCCTTTCGATACTGATATTTCCTAAGAACTCGTTGGGCGGATCCGTCCAATTGTTAGCCTGGCCCTCTCCATTCCAGATGATTCCCATTTCACCGGGAATGGATGGCTCATCGGGAATATATTCACCATTCGTATTGATGGTCAGGATTGGTAGATGAGTGGACTCGAAAGGCGGCCAAAACCAGGAAGGAGTCGGTCCGTAATAATTACCATCGTCGGTAATAGCCAGCGAGAGAAAAAAATTGGACGACAGGTCGGAGCTGCTTGCCCCCTGATAGTTGTGGACCTGTATGGCGAGGATATTTTCGGTGCCAAAAGACAACTCTTCCAGCGCTGTTTCAGAAATCAGGAAGGGTTCCGGCAAGCCTCCTGAGTACATGGTTGCTTCGTGCCAGTCGAGGGGGTTGGTATTGTAGGCAGGCGGATTGCCGAGAATATTGCTGCGGGCTATTTCCACGCCGTTTAAATAGGCGACAAAAGCGTCGTCGTAGTCAGCGTGCAACAAGGCCATTTTTATCTTTTCGGGGTCTATGATCTGAAATTTCCGCCGCAGGTACAACGAGGCTACCGGTGTGATATTGGTGTTATCATCACCATCTCCATATCCAATGCCCCCGATCCCCGATTGCCAGTTGCTGTCGTTGAAGGACAATGATTTCCAATTGGCCGGCGGATTGGACGTGCCGGGCCGGTATTTCCAAACATTAGATGAGTAAATGACTGTTTCCCAGTGATCAATCTGACCAAACAGCGTATGGGAAAAAAAGAGAAAGGCGAAAGAGGCGATGTAATATTTGTTCATATTTCAATTATGCAGATGTTTTGAAAATCTTAAAGGTAAGGTTTTCAACAAATTCCGTACAAAGGATCAGGAAAATGGACATCCATCTTGCAAGTTCCAGCATTTTTTTCCAAAAAAAACGACAGGCAGGATATGCGTTTGTTCATGGAGGCCCTGCCGGTCACATCAGTCCCTGCAGCAGCCAATCGGCCAGCAGTTGCCGGTTTCTCGAAAGAATAATCCGTTGCTGATCCGTCGGGTGGCGAATGTTACCGATTTCAATATAAGCCGAAGTCACTTTGGTCTCCCGCAACATGTGGAGGTCCCGGGAAGTAACGCTTCCGTCATAGCCACGACCCTTGCGGTATTTTCGGTAGTTGGCCTCCATACTCTGGTGCATGTCGGTTGCCAACTTTTTTCCGGCCGGATCGTCCGGGTGGTAGTAAAAATAAAGATCGGTTTGTTCTCCTTTTCCCCTTGAATCTACGTGGATAACAATGAGTCGCTGGTTTTTCACGCCTTGTTTTTCGTGTTTTTCAAACAGTTCATTGATCACATCGGACCGTTGGAACAACCTCGGTTTTTGGGGAGCCGGCACCTCCAGGTTGCCCCAGGTAACTTCGTCTGTATCACATTCCAGGTATTCCTCGTCGCGGATACCATCGTTGGGGTCGCGGGTGATCATGTAAGCGGTCGCACCGTGAGCAATAAGGTTGCGAACCAGCCGCAGCGCAACGTCGTAGGCGTACTCATCCTCGCAAAGGGTGTGGTTTCCTTTTTTGGCAATGGCACCAGGGTCGGGTCCACCGTGGCCGCTTTCGATGTAAAAAACTTGTCCGGCCAGTTTCTGGCTTTTCAGTGGTGTATAAGCGTATTTTTTTCCAAAGATCGGATAGTTGCGCCCCGCGACAGGCATAGTGGCGAGGTCATCACCAACGGGGTTGTCGATGGTAGAGGGGATTTGCTCAACGATCGGGATGTCTTCCTTGGGACATTTGAGAAAATGATAAGGAACCCAGAGTTTTTTATCACTTTTAAAAGATTCTGTACGGTAGCCATCAGCCACCATCCGTTCGTTATAAAGTTCGATGTTTTTGGCGGTGTTCCAATCCTGGATACCTACAGAGGAGCGAATTGTTTTGCCGTTGAAGGGGTAGATCAGAATCGGGAGCAGGTAGGTTTCGCCAATTCTCAGAGAAGCATCTTTTTTCAGTTTGTTTAGCTGGTAAAATTTGGAATGATTGTAGGAGTAATTGTCCAGCCCATACCTCCTCAAAAGGGAGAAAACCCCGTCGCCGGGCAGCGCCTGGGTTTGGAAAAAGGTTTCTTCCGCCGTCAGGGAAGGAGCGAGTAAGAGAAAGGAAACAAGGAACACAGTGGACCTTAACATATTCATATCAATGCAAAATTTTGGCCGGTTGGAATAAAAGGTGGTTGGCAAGGAACATTCACCGAGTCTCTAAATGAGCCACGAAATTATCGAAAGGCTACAATTTTGCCAAGTTTTTCGGTTTGGCCCTTTCCAAATTTCAATCCTCAGCACCAACTTATTAACGAGATGGAACCGGGCCAAATTGACCACACCGTCTGAAATTGTCATTCCCTCCCCAGGTGAGCGGTACGATTCGGGCTAATAAAAAAGAGCCGGCCAGTTCACACTGGCACGGCTTCCTATTCTCCCTCTCATAAATTCTTTAGGTTTTATGGAATGAGGTAAAACAACCTGAAAGGGTCAGATACGCCTTCCGGCTTTATTTATCCACCCGGTTATAATCAGGGTAATTTTGCATTTAAAATAAAATTGGCCAAGCGGTAGTGGTTTTCATCTGTTGCTAAAATGGCGTTGAAAAGTATGCGTGCTTTATCATTATTCGGGCCCTGGAAAATGCTTAGACCATCCATATTCACATCATAAGGCGTATAGCCGATGACAACGAAATTTGCGAGATTTTCGTCGTTCAGCTGGTCAGTCATGATGTGGAAAAAGATGGGGATAACGTCGTTGACAGGTCCCTGAAATATAACTTTTTGGTTGCCATTTACATCACCGGGCCACATTAACATTTTGCCGCCGAGGTTCTGCATGGCGTGCTCTCCCCAAACCAAAGTGGCTGGATCGGTAAAGTCAATAGATGTGGGCACAGGAGACAAAATATGGGAGACGCCGGTGCAGATGCTTGCATGATTTCGGTGGCGGACGGAGACAAAATAAGAGCCACTGGACACGTTGTCGAAATGGACACTGGAAGAGCCATCCACTGATTTTATCCGCCCGCTCTTAGTCAAAATGGCAGATTTAGTAGCAATGACCGCTGCTGGATCAGTAGAGGATCGAAGCTGTACCATGACCCAATCGAGCACGGCATTTTCACCGGTCACCTCCAATAAGCTGCTGTTTATCTCTTCGCCACCACCTTCTCCAACGTGATTGAAGAAAGCCAGTGTGGTATAGGGTTCCTTTAAAGGTATATGGCCTTTCACCCTCAGGTTATCGTTCATTTGCAGAGAAGGACCGAATCCCGAACTGGGCCCTGACAAAAGAACGGTCAGATCGACATTGATTCCGACACAAGCCGGGTTGACGATCGGGTCGCAGGGATCCCTGGGGTCACTTTCACCGCTACCGTCCACGATGCCGTTCTGGTTGGAATCTTCAAAGCCATCTTCCAGTCCGACGTTGTCGGTATCAACATCAAGTGGGTTGGTCTCTAAACCAGCGTCGTAGATACCATTTTGGTTGGCATCCTCGATACCATCGGGGATGGAGTCGCCGTCGGTATCTGTATTCAGCCAGCCGGTTTCTCCTTCATCGGTTACTCCGTTGCCGTTTCGGTCTTCCAGCTCGTCGAGAATCATGTCGCCATCGCTGTCCCGGTCCAGAAAGTTAGGGATATTGTCACCATCGTCGTCGATATCGTTTTCACCATTTGCCTCACCGTAAGTGCCATCGGGCAGCACACTGTCGTAGGCACTGGTGCCGGCGTCGGCACTATCCTCCGGCCGGCCATCGTTGGTCATTCCTTCACCTTCGGTAAAAATAGTACCCCTGGAGGCGTCGTTGAACCCGTCAGAATTCAGGTCAACAAAATTGTCAATCTGGCCATCGTTGTTGAGGTCTTGCACGGCATAGCCTATTTCCACAATATCATTAATGTTATCGTTGTCGCTATCGGTGTCGAGGAAATTGGGTAGTCCGTCCGAGTCGGCGTCGCTACCATTGTAGGCAGTACCATTGCCGTCGGCATCTTCCGGTCGACCGTCAGCGGTAGCACCATCCGACTCGGTAGTAACCAGCCCAAAGGTTTCATAAACGTCGTTAAAACCATTGTTATTAAAATCGATGAGATCATCGGTATCGATGGTACCGTCACCATCCTTGTCAATTCCTCCGGCTTCGATCAAATCGGCAATTCCGTCGTTGTCGCTGTCCAGGTCAAAGAAATTAGGAATGCCATCGTTATCAAAATCAGGGTTGAAGGCGGCGCTTCCCCCACTCCACACCCCGTCCTTGTAGGCAACCAGGATATCGCCAGACTGATCAACTCCCGACGAGGAATCATCCTTTGGATCGTAGTAGTCAACAAAACCATCACCATCAGTATCGAGTAAGGTTTCCGGGTTGAGTGGATTGGGATAGTCAATTACGCCATCACCATTTTCATCCGTACCACCGGCCTCGATCAGGTCCGGGATGCCGTCGTTGTCACTATCCAGATCCAGGTAATTAGGTATGCCATCCTGATCGACATCTGCAATCAGGCTGGTGGGATCAAAATCGACCGAAGCCGATTCAGAGGGATCGGTTTGGTTGGCATCGACTTCATTGGCCAGGCCATCCCCATCGATATCCCAGTCTGGTTCGCCGAAGCTATCGACGATTCCGTCTCCATTAAAGTCGTTAAATCCTGCCTCAATAATATCCGGAATACCATCATTGTCGCTATCCAGATCCTGATAATCAGGGATGCCATCGTTATCGGTATCACCATAACCTTCTATGATGTCGGGAATCCCATCGTTATCGTCGTCCAGATCGAAGGGATCGGGCAGGCCGTCCTGATCGGCATCGTTATCATTAAAAAGGGTAATGATTTGATTTTTGGAAACAGTATTACCGCAGCGATCTACCAGAGACCAGGTTCTCAGAATATAGCCGAAACAACCATTAACATAGGAATTATTGTCTGAATAAGTTGCCTCCAAACCATCCATACAATTATCCATTTCATCGGTCACGTCTCCGGTAATGGAGAGGTCGTGCTGGTTGGTCAGACAGGTAATGGTGATGTCGGCGGGAACGGTGAAGGTTGGAGGGGTGGTGTCCCTCAACGTAAACACCTGTGTCATACGGGTCACATTTCCACATTCATCCTGAACGTGGAAGGACCGGGTATAAAGCGTATCATTGACACAGTCAAATTCAAACTGGCTATCTGTGATCGTGAGCGGCGTAGAAATATCGCAGTTATCTTTTCCGACTATTTCAACACCGATGGTTGGAATCGCTGGTATGCTGCTACATTCCACTTCCTGATCGAAAGGAATACTGCCTTCCACAACCAGGTAGGTCAAGTTTTCCGGATTATGCGTGCCATCGTTGTATTCCCATTCCTCGATCATCACCTGAAAGGAGTTGGGAGTTACATTATCAACCCGGATAACGGCTCCCTGGCCGCCGTTCATGGTTATGCCTCCAAACACCACAACGGGGTTGTGGTAGGTATGGGCGAGATTGACCGTGGTGAAATTATGATTGACGGTGACCCGACCGACTTCACCAACGACTTCATTGTTTTGTTCGATAAAGTTTCCGCTGCCACTCAACGCCATGTACCCGACTGTTTCGAAGCCATGGTTCGTTTCCGGATCGAACGAATCTTCTTCTTGCAGAAAAACGTTGGCACTGGTACTACTTAAAGAATTGATTCTTAAGGAAATAGGGTTGTTTTCGTTGAATGTTTGGGGTGTTCCGATAAACCCGGGATTTGGATAGGGTTCGTCGAAGTTGATCGTTGCCGCACTGCTGCTCACCAGCTTTTTACCAACCTCAAAAGGGATACCGGCCGTATTGGCCCCTTCCTCCATGGCAATCCACGCAATTTTTTCCATATCGTGGATATTATCTTCATTTTCCTCTTCCTGCAACCGGACCTGAAACTGTGAAGTTGACACATTTCTCAGGCGGGTACAGACCGTAATCACATCATTATTCGTGACAACCTGAGCAAAAACGATGGGCTTGGTGTCAAACTGCACAGGGAAACCGATGGTTTTCCAGCGGGTGGACACGTTTTCCATTACGCCGGCCACCATTTTCTTTCCGTTGGGTAGTGTGTAAATACGGTAAATATCGGGGGCGGTATTATCCTCAATGGAAATGGATTGTTGCCGGGAAGTATTGTTACCACAGTAATCGCTGGCAGTCCAGGTCCGCCACAATGTATAACTGTAAATAGAGCAACTGTCCTGTTCCCCCTGATTGGTGGCTTCGTCCAGTCCGAGAGTAACACTTTGGCAGTTTTCCCAGGCATTTACGATCGGCGCCAGGGGAAGTTCATCGTCGCAGGAAATGATAAGGTCCGGAGGAATGTTTTGTAAAACCGGCACCTCATTGTCCGATAAGTCAATGAGTACCGTGGCCTCGGCGCAGCAAGTCGTCCCGTTGTTGCAAACCCTGTAGGTAAATTGGTCAGAACCACAGAAGGCTGAGTTTGGGGTATAGACAAACTCACCGTCGGTGTCAAGGTCCAAAGTACCGTTTAGTGGTTGCACGGCAATGCTGTAGGTCGGATTGATCAGGTTCAGGTCGTTTGTTTGAACATAATCGTAAAACAGGAATCCCGGACAAGCCGTAGAGTACACATCATTTTGAGGCTGCGGAATACCCGAAACCCGTTTTTCTACGATAGCCGACACCGCCCAGCCAGTGCACGGCAGCCGTCGGGCTCTTCTTCTGAATTGAGTAGTCATGGTGATTGACGAAGGCGTATAGGACTCAGAGGTCGCCCCGGCAATATCCGTCCAACTGGTCCATCCTCCGGCTCCATCTGACTCTCTTGTTTCCCACTGATAGTCAGCGACACCAGCATGACCACCACCTGGCGGTAAATTGGTTGACATAGGGGAGCCCGGACCAGGGTTGCAGAGATCTTCATCTCCGGTCAGAGTGCCGCCGTTTGTATAGGTAGAAACAATGGTGATCGTGGTATCAACATATCCGTTACAAAAATTTTCGCTAATGGTCAGGTTAATTTCTTTTTCGCCGCCGGTACTGTATTGAACAGTGTGGGGTCCGACACCGTAAGCTATGACCGGACTGGCACCGGGGCCAAACTCCCAGAAATAGGAAGGATTGCCTCCACCGGAAGGAATGGCTTCGACAGTAAAAAATTCGTTGTTACAGGTTTCGGTAGTTGATAAAACGATATCAGCAGTCAGACTGCCCGGATCGGTCAGACTGACATTTCCCCACACCTGTTCGCACTCACCTCCCTGATACCGAAGCCAAAGCGGATAGCTGCCGGCAGTCAGACCATTAAAGTCGAGCGGCTCACTGATCCAGGTGTAGCCACTGTCAATACTGGCCTCAACCATCGTTCCGGAAGGTTTGCTGACCGTGACATTGATGGCACCATCACTGATGGTACAATCGGACGGATCGGTAACGCTGATGCCGGTTACGATGATCTGAGGGCGAACCTCATAATCGAGTACAGCTGTGCCCGGGCAGCCATCTTTGGTGACGGTCAACTGAACCGGGGCCGCCGTTTGCGCAGCGGCTGAAGGTACGTTGAAAATGATGGCGTGCGGCCCCACCCCGCTTGCGGTCGAAGGCGTGGCATGAGACCCAAAATTCCAGGCATAAGTAGCGTCGGGGCCTTCATCATTGGCCAAAAACTCATAGCTGACCCATTCGCAGATATATCCATTTTCTACTACCGGTCCACTGGCCAGGGTAGGTACAGGAACAGGCCGTACTTCTTTGGTTATGATATTGGCATTGATCCAGGCGGCACAGGGAGAACGTCTC
>JBFIJS010000049.1:0-12252 GCA_041600595.1 Saprospiraceae bacterium
ACCCGCCGCCGGCAGCATCATGCTCGGCCCTGCCAGCAGGGAACACCATGAGTTTTTTAAAGAAAAAGAGGAGGTTTTTTTGTATACCTCAAAACAGGATATGGTGGAAAAAGCCAGGGAAATAATCCGGCTACCCGGTACTACAGCGGCGGCTATTGGAGAGCGTGCCCGGACTCGTTCTTTAAATTCAGGATACAGCTATAAGGCAAGGGCAAAACAAGTTTATAATATTTTAAAAACGCTGTGATTATAACTGTGTAATCCCGTTGGGCCGAGCAGTCTGATCCCTCAAAGCGAGATGAATCCTCCGGCCCACTTGCATGAAAGAAAATTTAAATTACAGAGTATTATACCAAATGATTTATTTAAATAACTCCTGCCTATTTTAACCAAAAATAAAAAACGAAAATCCCATATGAAAAATGCGGTTTTACAAATAATGAAATCTACCGGTGCCTACCACCGGTTCCGGTATTCTGAGTTTTATTATAAATTGCTGAAAATAAAAAATCCAACCTATTTGCAAGACCTGGAAAAAGACCATACCTTTTATCAAAATGCCTTTGAAAAAAAACTAAATCTGATTTTTGATATTGGTGCCAACTGGGGAGACAAAACCTATGCGTTTAAAAAATTGGCCGACCGGGTAGTCAGCGTCGAGCCCGACCAGAATTGTTTTCGTGCTTTGCGTATCCGGTATGGAAAAAATAAGCAGATTAACCTGGAACAGGTTGCGCTGAGCGATCAGGAAGGAACTGCCACTTTTTTTGTCGAGGAGGATGGATCCGCCTACAATACCCTGAGTGAAAAACAAAAACAATGGCTGCTTGAAAACCGGGCAGCTCAACAGGTAAAAGAAGTAGAAGTAAAAGTAACCACCCTTGATCATCTGATAAAAAAATATGGCTTGCCCGATTATATTAAAATCGATGTGGAGGGATTTGAACTCCCGGTACTTAAAGGATTAAGTGAACTCCCGTCCATCATCAGTTTTGAAGCCAACCTTCCCCACTTTCAGGAAGAAACCCTGACTATACTCGACTTATTAAATAAGGATAAAAAAGAGAACCAGGTATTTAATTTAAGGTATGTGGACGATTTTGTTTTTACAAAACACCAACCGCTGGAAAAAATAATCGAAAAAATAAATGAGGGAAAAGAGATCAGCTATGATGTTTTCGTCTTTACGGCCCGGTAAACTTATTTAATTGCCAAACAACAAAAAAATAATCCTTGCTACTTTTAGTTATTTCCCGCATGCGTGGGGAGGGTCTGAATTATATGTATCAGCATTGGCCAGGGAATTAATAAATAATGGTTACGAAGTGGAAATCCTGGCAGGCATCCCTGAACAAGAGACCCACCAGTACGACCTTTTTTATCAGGACGAATTCATCAAATTAGTCAGGTACAAACACGAAAACATTATTGTAAATGCTTGCTCAAATACAGTTAGTACCGATGAAATATACAGCCGTTACAATCCGGACTGGAAGCATTCCTGGATCGCTTGTTTAAATAAAATATGGCCGCAGGGAGCCATCAATGTTTTACATCTCCATGGCCATACGGCGCTGGTGGGCACCGCACTGATGGAAGCCGTTAAGGAACATTCCCCGAGGGCTGCCATCGCCTTTACTTACCATGTCGTAGAAACCTGCCCCAAGGGTTCGTTGGTTTATTTCAATAAAAAAAACTGCTCGGTCCGGCCCTCTGTCTCGACCTGTGCAAAATGTGTATTAGCTACCCGGCTGGGTATTTCGGAAACAACCACCCGGGTTCTTTTTCCTTTTTTCCCGAATTTCACTTTTTCCGAAAAAATGCCCGCCCTTTTAAAAACGAAATACCTCGTTGGGTTAAGTATCGATTCCTTCGAAAGGTTCAGCCCGCTGATCGACCGGTGGTTTGTTTTTTCCGAACAGTGCCGGTCATCGCTCCAACGTTTTGGCATTGCGGGCACTAAAACTACATTGATCCGGCACGGTATCAACAAATTATATCTTTCCGACGGGAATAAAAACGAAAGGAGTACAGGTGATAAAACCCGGTTTGTATATGTCGGCCGTTTTGAAAAAATAAAAGGTATTTATACCCTGCTCGAAGCCTGGTCAAAACTGGAAATATCGGACGAACGGGAATTGTTTTTAATCGGAGGTTCCAGCAACATGGAGCCTGCCCTGCAATCTTTGGTAAATAAAGTGAAGAAACGAAAAGACGTTTTTTTACCGGGTGTTTTACCCCAATCAGAAATAAAAAAAATACTGGAAAAAAGTCACTGCTTGATTATTCCATCGGAAGTATCCGAAACCGGTCCCTACGTTTTTCACGAAGCAATTGCCTGTGGCACCAACGTACTGGCATCGGATATCGGTGGCGGTGCGGAGTTAGCACAATTTTATGGAGCAGGGTGCCAATTGTTCCGGATGAAAGATAGCGCTGACTTAATAAATAAAATAAAACAGTTTCAATACACCCCCCCGACAGGCGCTCCTTTTGCTGAAGAACACCACTTTAATAGCATTTTAAAAGTGTATAAAAAATTCAACCCGACATTAACGATAAAGATATGACAGGAGAAAAAACCACTAAAAAAAACCCTCCTGCTAAAAAGCGGGCAGAAATGCCAATATTTAAAAAAATAGTGGTGGTATTATACAGCCACCCCGAGCATTTCCCACCAACGTTGAGCGCTATTTCTTCACTCAGTAAAATGGTGGAAAAAATAACGGTTTTTTACCGGCCATCCGACCCACTGGAGTGGCCGTTCCCCAAAAATGTGGAATTAATTCCCATTGGCCGGAAGGTGCCCGTTGTTGAGCAGCATTTTTTATCAGCAACAGAAAAGCTGGGACTTTTTTTTAAATTTTTTAATACGCTGCGCAAATTTTGCAATCAGGAAAAACCCGAAATGGTTTTGCTGTACGATCCGATCCCGGTGGCCATTTACTCGTTTGCCAGGCATTTTATCCATTACAAACCACTGGTTTGGTATCACAACCACGACGTGATGGATGCCCCCGACATGAAAATATTTTCCACCACGTGGCTGGCCGTACGGGAAGAGCCCCGGATGTTTCCGCATTTAGATATTTTTTCTTTGCCTTCGGAAGACCGCCGGCAATTCTTCCCCATGCATAAATTGCGGGGTCAATACTTTTTTCTGCCCAACCATCCCTCCCAATATTTTTACACGAGAGAACAACCGGTAACGCGGGACAGCACCGTTCTGCGTTTGATTTTTCAGGGACAAAATGCGCGGAAAAGAGGGTTTGAAGAAGTCATCTCCATGTTGCCGATGCAGGTTGAGGGACGTGATGTACATTTGGTACTAAAAGGGCGAATCACCGATGCCTATAAAAAAGAATTGACCGATTTGGCTGCCGCCCGGGGAGCTGCTGATAAGTTGACTTTCCTCGGGTTTTCTTCTTATAAAGAGTTGCCCAAAATAACGGCTTCCTGTCATGTTGGCCTGGCTCTTTTTACCGAGCAGACAATCATGACCAGCACTATCGGAACGGCCTCGAATAAAATATACGAATATGCCGCTGCCGGCCTGCCGGTTTTGTATTACGACAATGATTATTTCCGGGGGCAGCTGGGAAAATATAAATGGACTTTTGGCACCGACCTTACCAAGGCGTCATTTGCTGAGTGCCTGGAACACATCGTTCGTAATTATGAAAGCATTTCGGTAAATGCCAGAAATGATTTTGAAGCCGGCCTCAATTTCGAAACTGCATTTGCACCTATCCGGGAACATTTAGCATTACAGACCAAAAATGGTTGAATGTAGATTTTACGTGTAAATTCAAATTCCCCGCATGGACCCACAAAAAATAAAATTTTTCACCTTGATCGCCGGATTGTTTTTAATCTGGACGGACCCCGGTTTGTTTCACGACCATGCGCTTACCATTAGCCTGGTATTATTTGTCTATTTAATGATTGAATTTGCGTGGAACATGGGCCGCCGGATAAACGCTCTTGATTTCATGGCGATCTATGCAGTGGTGGTTTGTCTGCTGACACCGGCTGCCTTCTATTATCTGGACAGTATAGAATGGTACCAGGGATATACAGAAATGGCCGTTACTTCGGAAAGATATTTTTCCGTTGCAGCACCGGGAATATTGGCGTTGGTCGCGGGATTTAATTTTCCTTTCAAAGCAACGTTAGGAAGTCATTTACCCTATTTTGAAAAAACTGTAGCGTATTTAAAGGACAAAGAATATGTGGGGAAAAATCTTTTTTGGATCGGCATGTTCTGTACGCTGACGTATCACTTCATGCCGGCAGCCCTGATATTTTTTATGGTGTTGGCTTCTTTCCTTGTTTACATCGGTGCATTGTATATCTGGTATTCCGACGCAAAAGGAAAAATCTTTTACTTGCTGGGCATGATTGCTGTCCCTCTTTCCAAGACCCTGGAAGAGGGTATGTTCGGGGAATTGGTATTTATCAGCATTTTCATCCTCATGTTTGTTATGATGAAACACCGGGTGGGGTTTATTGCCAAATTAGGTTTAATGTTCCTCGGGTTTTTATTTATATTATTCATCCAGTCCGTCAAACTGGAAGTAAGGACATTAACCTGGTACGACACCGAAAAATCGATGGATTACAAATTGGAATTATACCAGCGCCTGGCAAAAGAACGGATGGAAAACACGGATCTTTTATTCGGCCCTGAAATGCTCAGCGGTGCGCTCGACCGCAGCAATCAGGGAGCGATCGTAGCGATGGCCATCCAACACACCCCGGCATCCGAACCATACGCCAACGGCGAAACCATCTTTTTATCCACCCTGGCTTCGGTCGTGCCCCGCTTTATGTGGGAAGATAAACCAACCGCCGGTGGCCGTGAAAATATGATCCGGTTTACAGGTTTTGTCCCGATCGGAAACACGTCCATGGATATTGGTCAACTCGGCGATGCTTATGTCAATTTCGGTCCCTGGGGAGGTGCGATATTTTTATTTTTCTACGGATTCTTTTTTGCCTGGATTTACGCAAAAATATTTGAGTACTCCTCTTCAACCTATCCATCATTAATTTTATGGATACCATTATTTTATACCGGGGTCGTACACGCCGATACCAGCGTATTGGTTTGCCTGACGCACATTATTAAGGTGTCGATGTTTGTGGTAATTTTTATTATTGGTTACGAAAAAATATTAGAGCAAAAAATTTAGGCGCCCGGACAGAGCATTGACTGTGGACCTATTTTTCCATGGATAAAAAAGAAAAAAAAATCAAAGTTGCCTTTTTACAAAGGAAACCCCACGCCGTCGGCAATTACAGTATTGAGTCGATTTATAAAGCTGTCCGGGAACACCTGCCTTCCGATATCGAACCAGTGGTAAAAATTTCCAGATACGAAAGTAAAGGGCTCCTAAAGCGAATTTACAACACCCTGGAAGCGGCATGTTGGAAGGCGGATATCAAACACGTCACCGGAGATGTCCACAACCTCTCTCTCTTTCTTCGCCCGGAAAAAGCAGTGCTGACCATTCACGATTGTTATATATTGCATTTAAAAAAAGGACTCCGGCGAATGGTGCTGAAATATTTGTGGTTTACCATTCCCATAAAAAGGTCAAAATTTATTGTCGCAGTCTCCGAAGCCACCAAAAAAGATGTCATTACTCAAACCGGATGCCCTGCTGAAAAAATAAAAGTCATCCCCGTTCCTATTGCCGAATGGTTCCAGCCATTTCCCAAAAAGTTCAATAAAGAAAAGCCGGTCTTGCTGCATATTGGCCTGGCCGAAAATAAAAACCTGGAGCGGGTGGTGCAAGCTATCCGGGGATTGCCCTGCATGCTTTCCATTGTCGGCAAATTAAACGATCAGCAAATAGCATTACTTCAAAAAAATGATATTGAATACCAAAATTGTTTTAGCATCCCGGATGAAGAAATGTTAAAAAAATATCAGGAAGCGGACCTGCTGTCCTTCCCATCTACCTGGGAAGGATTTGGCATGCCGATCATTGAAGCCAACGCCGTGGGGCGTCCGGTGCTGGCCGGCAACGTGGCTTCCATGCCCTACGTCGCCGGCAACGCCGCCTGTCTGGTGAATCCGTTTAGCGTGGAAGATATCCGGCGAGGAATATTGAAAATAATAAACGATGACGAATACCGCGAACGATTGGTAAAAAATGGTTTCGAAAACAGAAAGCGGTTCGACATAAAAAACATAACGGCCTCCTACGTGGAATTATACCGCTCTATGGCCAAAGGAAATTAATGCAGACCCAGGCAACGAATTTTGCTTTTGTCTTCCATTCGTGCGACGCCTACGAAGCCTTGTACAAAGGTTGTATTTATTATTTCAATAAATACTGGAGCCCGGAAATACCCGTGAATAAATATTTTATCACTGAAGAAAAAGATGTCAACTTCGCAGGTTTCAAAAATATAAAATCGGGCACGGGCCCCTGGACTTCCCGGCTGCACCAGGCCATCAGCCAGGTTGAAGAGAAATACATTATTTATTTTCAGGAAGATTACTGGCTTACACAAAAAGTTGACCCGGCTTATTTTAAAAAAATTATGGCGGCAGTGAATATCCTGGACCCGGCATTGTTAAAATTACACGACCAAAACGGTGATTACAAATTCATTAAAAATAAAGAAGTGTCGGCAGCCGGATTATCCTTTAAAATACTGGACGTTAAAAAATCGGATTTTATTTTATCCCACCGGGCATCGGTTTGGCGGAAAGATTTTTTTCTCAGCCAGTTGACCATTAAAGAATCACCCTGGCAAAATGAAATGTTTGGCTCACAACGTTTGCGAAAAACCAGAGAGGCTATTTATATGCTCGATTTCCTGAGAGATAATGAGAAAGGAAAAATCGACAGTCCTGAGTTTTCACACTACTATACAGTTGCGGAAAGTGGCAAACTGAATCATTTCACGACCTACTTTATTGAAAATATAAAAAAGGATGAGGAGGCTGGCCAGGATATCCGGTCGTATATGCACACCATCAACGATATTTATACGCAGCAGTCGCCTTTGGTTAATAATTTGGAAAAATTCAGTTTAATTGACCGGGCAAAAATAAAATTAAGCCGCCTGATCAGGGCCAACCATTAAAGCAGCAAAAGATGTGCGGTATCGCAGGTATTATATCTGAAAAAAACAACCAGGAAAACAGTGCTATCCAGCGCATGACGGATGCTTTGTCGCACCGTGGCCCCGATGCTGGTGCCATTTACCAAAAAGGGAAAGCTGCTTTGGGCCATCGCCGGTTATCAATCATCGACCTATCGGAATTGTCCAACCAACCGATGGTTTCGCACGACGGCCGGTATGTCATCGTTTTCAACGGGGAACTGTATAATTTCAAAACCATAAAAAAAGAAATTGATGACTACCCTTTTCGATCCAGCGGCGACTCGGAAGTCATTTTAGCAGCTTACATAAAATGGGGGCCCGATTGTTTGAAACGCTTTAATGGAATGTTTGCTTTTGCCATCTGGGACCATGCCGAAGAATCGCTGTTTTTGGTTCGGGATCGCCTGGGGATAAAACCCCTTTATTTTTCATTTAAAGCAGGGTCGCATTTAGTCTTTGCTTCCGAGTTGAGGTCGTTATTGAAAAGCGGACAGACGAGCCGGCAAATCGATCCGGTTGGCCTCTCCGATTATATCAACTACCAAACTGTACACGCCCCAAAAACACTGATAAAGGGAATATCTCAATTGATGCCCGGAGAATATGGCCTTTTTAAAAACGGTGAATTTCACACAAAAAAATACTGGGATATCATCCCTGAAACATACCGGCCAAACGGGCAATACGAACACCCTGAAAAAGTAAAAAATAAAGTCCGGCAGTTATTAACGGATGCGGTGGAAAAGAGGCTGGTCAGTGATGTGCCGATCGGTGCCTTCCTTTCCGGAGGGATCGACTCTTCCGCCATCGTCGCTCTGATGTCGGAAGTTTCTGACCGGACAGTGGATACCTTTTCCATCATTTTCCGGGAAAAACAATTCGATGAATCTGAATATTCAGATTTAATTGCGAAAAAATATAAAACGAACCACCACCCCATCCTTTTAAGCCCGAACGACTTTATGGAAGAAATGCCCAACGCTTTATCCCACATGGATATGCCAAGTGGCGACGGGGTCAATACCTATGTGGTTTCCAAAGCCACTAAAAATGCGGGCGTAACGGTCACGTTGTCGGGGCTGGGGGGCGACGAATTATTTGCCGGCTATCCTTTTTTCAAAAAATTTATCCGTTTACACAAAATGGGTGCCCTGTGGAAAACACCGTCTTTTATCCGAAAGGGGTTGTCCGGTGCCGCTGCGCCTTTTTTGAAAAGCCATCAGCACGCAAAAATCGATATGCTGGCATCCGCAAAGAATGTTGACATCGAACAATTATTCCCAACTTTCAGGCGGATCTTTTCTCCTGCGGAAACCCGCCAATTATTAAACAATACGGACCAATTTTACCCGATCGACCGGGTGGAGGCGTTCTTGCTTGATCAAAAAAAATTAAAAACATTACCCTTGTTAAGTCAGGTATCTGTCAGTGATATTTCTACTTACACGCAGAACATTCTGCTGCGGGATACGGACCAAATGAGCATGGCTCATGCCTTGGAGGTGCGGGTTCCTTTTTTCGATCACGAATTGGTAGAATATGTCATCGGAATTCCTGATAAAATAAAAGATCCTGCTTACGCAAAAAAATTATTGGTTGACTCCCTGAGTCCACTTCTTCCTGACGAAATCGTATTTCGTCAAAAAAAAGGCTTTCATTTGCCCTGGAAAATATGGATGAAAAATGAGTTAAAAAATTTTTGTGATCAGAAAATAGACTGTCTGGCCCAAAGAGGAATCATCAACGGTCAGATGCTCCGTCATTTGTGGCAACAATTTCTCTCAGGAAAGAATGATAACCTGTGGTCGAGGATCTGGATATTTGTAGTGCTGGAGGATTGGATAGCGCGCAACGATATAAAAACGTAGCCTGTATTTTGCTTAAAAAATTATAATATCAATTAAAATAAAACCGACCCCCGTAAAACTGTAAATAATCAGCAATGAAAATACTCGGAATATCTGCCTTTTACCACGATTCGGCCGCAGCAATAATAAATGGCGATGACATTATTGCGGCCGCCCAGGAAGAGCGTTTTACCAGAAAAAAACACGATCCGGGCTTTCCGACCAATGCTATCGCTTATTGCCTGGAGCAGTCAGGCTTTTCACTCGACGAACTCGACGCCGTGGTATTTTACGACAAGCCGTTGTTAAAATTTGAACGACTTTTAGAAACTTATTATGGCTTTTCGCCAAAGGGGCTGGCTTCTTTTATCACGGCCATACCCGTCTGGCTTAGGGAAAAAATGTTTTTAAAAAGAATCCTGCACGAAGAGCTGGCAAAAATACAGGCCTATGATAAAAAGAAAATGAAATTGCTTTTTCCGGAGCACCACCTTTCACACGCCGCCAGTGCATTTTATCCCTCCAAATTTGCAGAATCGGCAATCCTGACCCTCGACGGCGTTGGCGAATGGGCGACGGCCTCTATTTGCCACGGCGAAAATGAAAACATTAAAATATTGAAGGAATTACATTTCCCCCATTCCCTGGGGCTTTTGTATTCTGCCTTTACCTATTTTCTCGGCTTCCGGGTCAATTCCGGCGAATATAAATTGATGGGACTGGCCCCTTACGGAAACCCCAACTCTGCCAATCTGGAAAAATTTAAAAAAATAATAAAAGAACATTTAGTCGATATAAAAGAGGATGGCTCGATATGGCTCGATCAGCAATATTTTAATTACGCTGCCGGCCTCCGCATGGTAAAAGATGACAAGTGGGCCAGGTTATTTGGATTTCCCACCAGAAAGCCGGAAGAAAAACTGGAACAACACCACTGCGACCTCGCACTGGCCATTCAGCAAATAACCGAAGAGGTGGTTTTTCTGATGGCTAAAGAAACCAAGCGATTGACCGGTTCTAAAAATTTATGCCTGGCAGGTGGGGTCGCTTTAAATTGTGTCGCCAACGGAAAACTGATCAACGAAAAAATATTCGACAACGTCTTTATTCAACCCGCAGCGGGTGATGCCGGCGGAGCACTCGGGGCCGCACTTGCCGCCAATTATTTATTCTTTAAAGAAAAAAGAAAAGTAAACGGTGTTTTTATGGACAATATGAAAGGCTCATACCTGGGCCCGGAATTTTCCAATATGGATGTTGAAAAAATGGCCCGAAAATTCAAAGCCGTTTACACCCAGTACGATAACTTCGAGGAATTGGCAGCAGCGACTGCCAGACATCTGGCAGACGGAAACGCCGTCGGCTGGATGCAGGGACGGATGGAATTTGGCCCGCGGGCGCTGGGTGGCCGCAGTATTCTGGGCGATGCCAGAAACAAGGAGATGCAAAAAAAGCTAAACCTGAAAATTAAATACCGCGAAAGTTTCCGGCCCTTTGCTCCGTCGGTATTAGCCGAGGATTCGCAGGAGTATTTCAACCTGGATGACGACTCACCTTACATGCTCGTCGTGGCACCGGTTCAGGAATCAAGGTGTGCCGATGTGCCGAGCAACTACCATGAGCTCCCACTCATGGACCGGTTGTACATCAACCGCTCGGACTTGCCTTCGATTACCCACATCGACTTTTCGGCCAGGGTGCAGTCGGTACATAAAGAAACCAACCCGCGGTATTATGGCTTGATCGATCATTTTAAAAAGCAAACCGGATATGGCGTTGTGGTAAATACAAGTTTTAATGTCCGGGGCGAGCCTATCGTTTGCACGCCGGAAGATGCCTACCGGTGTTTTATGCGCACGGAAATGGACTACCTCGTTATCGGCGATTTTATCTTTGCCAAAACAGATCAACCCGATTGGGACCAGAAGGACAACTGGCAGGAGGAGTTTGTTTTAGATTAATTTTTTGTCGAAAAAAATACACTCAAAATAACTTTCATCACTAAAACAACTGTTGAGTCAACGATTAAAAACTCATCAGATCAAAAAAAAATCATCATGGATTTCTTAACTGATTTACTGCAATTTTTAAAAGAAAGAAAAAAATGGTGGCTATTTCCGGTCATCCTGGTTTTATTGCTGATCGGCATACTGATAGTCATTGGCGGAAGCAGTGCCGTCGCACCATTTATTTATACTTTATTTTAAAAAAAATATTGGCCGCCGGATTCCAGCATATTATAAGCTGGCTGGCTTTGCTACTTATTAATTTTAACAGGTTTTGGCAAAAAAGATTTTTTTGGCAAAACCTGTTATTTCCACCTACAAAAATTCATGGAAAGAAAACGACAAATAGAAACATGTCTGGTCATCGTGACGGGGCTGATCGTATTTTATTATATATTCGACCTCGACCTGTTATTAAAAATAGCCATCGGCGTCGGCTTCATCGGGGCATTTATTCCGTCTATTGCCAAATGGATAGATTATGCCTGGTACAAACTGGCAGAGGGAATGGGCTACGTAATGTCCAGAGTATTATTATCCCTGGTCTTTTTCCTTTTTTTATTCCCCATCGCTTTTTTATATCGCTTAACCAAAAATGATACTTTACAGTTGAAACGGAAAAAAGATACTTACTGGACTGATCGTTCCCATGAATATACTGCAAAGGATTTGGAAAATATATGGTAGTGCAAAACGTGCTGGTTTCAGCATGATTGGAAAAAGCAGCGCGAACTACTTCCTGTTAGGTATAAAAGCTGCATCCCAAAAAAACTACTTTTTATTTCACGCAGATAAATCGTATATTTCACCACGACGGCATGGCACCAGAAACAAAAAAAACACTTCTCTATTTTTACCCAGAAATACAAGCACGAAAAATGAATAAACACAATTGACAAAAATGAAACTCCCCCCATTCAAGTCCTCCCTGAAAAACTTACTGAATCATTATGGCCTGGTCGTGCGCCGGATAGGAAAAAATGAATTGGGGCACAACCAACAAAGAGATATTGAAAAAATAGTTGGGCCCAAAAAGTCACCAGTCATTTTTGACGTCGGCGCCAATATCGGCCAGTCGGTATTCTATTATAAACGAATTTTTCCGGATGCCGAAATCCACTGCTTCGAACCATTGCCCCTTGCCTACGAAAAATTAAAAGTCAACACCCATAAATATGACAACCTGACTTATAACAACTGTGCATTGGGAAAAGAAGAAAGCGAACTCATGCTGTACGAAAATGCAGCATCAGATATGAGTTCTTTTTTAAAAC
>JBFIJS010000050.1:0-12227 GCA_041600595.1 Saprospiraceae bacterium
ACACTTCCCAACTGTATTTCGGGCTGATCCGGAGGAGGATGGTCTCGCCCGGGCTGACATCGGTGCTGACATCGGTAAAGTCACCATAGGGTTCTTTAAATGAAAAATGGTTGATACTGCCGAACTCCACCCGCTCGACCCATTCGTGCCAGGGCTGCTCACCGCTCGAAGTACAATACGTACCTGGTGGCGTCGGTGGCGTCGGTACATTACTGACCACAAAACTTTGGGTAACGGGTAGTGCCGCCTGCCACTGGGCATTACCGCCCTGAGCAGCCCTGATCGTTACGGTGCCGGGTGCCCCGGTCAAGGTAACCGTACTGCCGAGGATGGAAGCCGGACCACTCACCACCGTAAAAGAAACCGGCAGACCGGATGTGGCCGTGGCTGCTATGGAAAATGGCTGCGCAGTTGTCACCTGGTCAGGAATCGCGGGAAAATCGATGGTTTGGGTAGGCAAGGAGGTATTGCCGATGTGTACGGTATAATCCTCCACTTCACCGTAAGTAAAAGTATCGCAGGGCATCGCGTATTGGCCCCGCTGCATGGCAACCCGCATTCTGGTTGCGCCTTGCTTGGCAGTAAGTGGAATCAGCACATTGGCACTGACCTTTGCGCTACCGTGCTCTTCCAGTACCATTTCGCCGGGATCGTCGAAATCATAGTCCTGGTTGAAGTCAATCCATACCCGGATGTGCTCGTCGAAGGTCTGCCAGCTAAACCTGGGTTCTACACTCAAAGCGATCAACTCACCCGTACCGACATTTGCCGTTAGGCTGGTAAAATCACTGTACTGCGATTTTCCGGAAACATGGTTTAAATCCGCAAAGGTTACCCCCATGATCCACTCGAGCCAGGGCTTTTGCCCCAGGGCCCCGCAATATTCAGTGGGGAGTGCGGGCTCATTTATCCGGAAAGCCCTCGTAATGGGTGGGGCCGCTTCCCACTGACTGTCACCCGGCTGCGTAGCTTTCACAAATACCAACCCGACGGTTCCGTCCAGCGTGATGATGTTCCCACTTACCGAGGCCGGCCCGGAAACGATCTCGAAAGAAACCGGCAGACCGGAAGTGGCCGAGGCGGTCACCAGAAATGGCTGGTCGGTCGTAAGTTTATCAGTAATTAATGGAAAGTCAATGGTTTGAGGTTGTTGGGCAGGCAGATTGACTTGCCCCGGTGTGGCTTCCTGAGCGATCCACGACTGCGGCAGCGCATTGTCGAGCCCCGGATCGATTAATTGCAGCGTCGGGCCATCGCCATCGGCAGCCGGCGGCCAGGGGGCTTCGTCGTCGTAGCGAACAGAATCAATGATGACCTGGCTGGCATTCCTCAAAATAATCAACTCGCTGTTATTGCTGAATTTGAAACCGGTCGGGCCGTCGCCAAAATTTCCCAAAACAGCCGGGACGGCGGGATAAACCGCTGTGAACTCATCTTTATTTTCCACCAATACCAAATAGCCATCGGGCGGCAGCAGCGTACCGGCAGGAATGGTAAACGGCTCGCCATTGCTGTCTTCCAGCGTCCAGTCAGACAAGTCAACCGTCTGGTTGTTAGGATTGTAGAGTTCGAGCCAGTCACCGCTGTTGGGCGTGTCGGGCGAGTTGTAATTGATCTCGTTGATGACCACCCGCTCAACGGGCGTATTGGTTTGGGTAAAATGAGCGGTCAGCACCAGGTCGCCGCTCAGATTTATTTTGGTGGAAAGGGCCGTCCCCAAACCGGCATCCGACCAGCCTTCAAAAACGTACCCGGGTGCTGGCACCACGGTTACAGGAATATCCACTCCCGTGAAATATTCGCCTGTCCAGGGCAGTTGCCCGGTATTCAGGTTCAGGGTGCTAAACTGAATGCTGCCGGCCCCTGCCGGGTCGGTTTGCAGCGTAATATTGGCCGTGCCGGTTACTTCGGCAAAGGCATCAGTCACGTGTTGCTGCACATACTGGGGGCGCTCGTTGGCAAATTTGCGGAGCAATTCCACGTTGGCAGCGAAAGGGTTCCAGCCCGTATTCCAGCGGTCCATGTGCCGCTGAATTTCCGGGAGGTACATCGCCTCGAATTCATCGATCCGTTCATTCACCCGGGCCGGGTCGAACAGCACGTTGAGCATATCTGCGGTGCGATTGATGAAGTCCCTGCGGAAATGTTCGTTTTCCATGGGTTTGCGGAAGTAGAGGGTAATCCAGGAGGGGTTGGGCCAGTTCACCTGACTATCATCGAGCAACCTGGCCAGGGCATTGGCGGAAGCATCGCCGGTATTCCAGGTGGGGCCGCCGGGCACGTGGTTGAACAGGCCAAAAGTAAAGTCGAGGTCATAAGTCATAAAGCGCCAGAGGCCGTTGTTTTTATCCCGCCAGCGGCGGAAATTGTTGCCCGGCCAGTCGCTGGCATCCACGATGACATTGTACACACTGTAGTCGAGGAAATGGGGCAGGTCCATCATCTGGCTAAACTGCGTAAGGTTGGCATCATCGGCCAGGCTGTTGCTCAGCAGGAATTCAGTGAGGGCGTTCCAATTGTCAGCCGAACCGTCGTCCACTTCGTCGTTGTCGAGCAGGTCGATTTCGTTGTCGGACAAGCCGAAATGCTGCTCAATGTATTCGGATTTCATGTGCTCCCGCAAATTGTGGATACCCCAGTATTTTCCGTTTAAATAAACCACCCCGGGCCGGAAGGCCTGGTGATAAAGTTTTGGTGGTAAAATAATGTTGCCCACGTCGCTCAGGTCATCGCTCAGACTGGCGACCATGGCATCGCGGAACATGGTGACGTTCCAGTCCTGTCCGGAATTGCGGAGCACAAAGCGCTCGTATTTGTCAAAAGGTTTATTAGGAAAAACGGGGTGTTCGAAATAACCACTTCCACCACTGGCCAGGGCCTCCAGCCGCAGTGATTTCTGCGGCAATTGAGCGCTGCCCGTTCCCTGTATCTCCACATTGGCGTCCTGATCGAGCACCAGCGAGCCATCTGTTTCAAAAAATGCGACGTGCACCGGTCGCTCCCAGTCTTCCAGAAAGTTGGGGTAGATGCCCGTAGCCGGATCGAAAAAATCCGCATCGTTGAACGACAGGGCTACCACAGGAAACGTGTGGCTGTTTTCCAACAAATAGCTAAATGTGGCGGTCGGGCTCGGCAATAGCCCCGGCGCAAATGCCTTTGCCCGCAGCGTGGTCGTTTGGTCGATGGTCAGCGGAGTGGAATAAAGGGTAGAAGCATCAGTAGGAGCACTGCCATCCAGAGTGTAGCGGATCGTAGCGTTGGTTGCTGTCGTCGTCAATTCCACCGAAAAGGTGGTCGTATAAAACCCACCAGCGACTGAAGCAGTCGGTGCCGCAGCAAAATCGCTACCGGTCGAGGCCGCATTCGTTTCGCCCGGAGTCGGATCGGGGAAAAACTGGAAGGCCGGGCCGCCATCTGTGGAGCGGCCATAAGAGACATTGGACGTCTGCGGGCCGAACGTGAGTGCGTCAAGCTGCGTGCCATCGGCAGCAAACAGGCCGATATCCTCACCACCGGCACTCAATTTGGTATCTACATGCAAAGGGCCCTGCGCCGGTTCGCCATCGAACCAGAGGAGGAGGAAACCACCCGCAGGAATGGTCGTTTCGGTTGGGCTGTTGCCCGGTATCTGCCACTTGGTTGGATTGGTCAGATCATCGGTCACGTACATGCCACCGATGTCCACCGGGGAAGAGGTAGCGTTATAGATTTCTACCCAATCATCGAAGCCCCCAAACTCGTCGGCCAGAACGGTAGAGTTGGAAGCAAGAAACTCATTGATGAAAAGGCTCTGGGAGAGCAGGGGCTTTTCCCAGAAAATAAGGGTTAGTAAAATGAAAATGGGTGCAAGTGTTCGCATGTATCTGTTATTAAATGATTGCTCCACCCGCTTTTGACGAACCATCAACGAGGAGGTTGATAGCCATACAACACAGGCGATCGGGAAAATGGGTTTTTAACCCAGAAAGTTATTAAGTGAGGATTTTTAAATCAGCTTTCGGATGTGAGTGATGACAGGGTAGAAACGGAAGCAAGCATACGGATTTTTTTGGATAAACCAGATAAAACGGTGCGGTAAAACTATTTTTCAACTTCGTTTCCGTGTTCTGTCAATCTTGCCGCAGCGTAAAGTGCAGTTCGTCTTTTGATCCGGAAGATCGGGCTTGATCTTGCCGCGTACCGGCCTTTCCTTCCCGCAAGTTGCTGAGCCGGTTTACGCACGAACAAAAAATCAAAAACTGAAAAGGTCCGTCATCGGACGATATGATGACGGACCTTTTTAGGTTGCTCTGATAGGTTGCAGTTATTCAACCAGAGAGCCACTATACTGTCGGGCAGAGCATTACTTCCCGGCAGCCTTCGCTATGATTTTTTCCAATTCTACCTCATCTCCGGGGACATAGCCATTGTGTTCGTAAACGATTTTGCCGCTTTTGGCGACGACGGTTTGGGGGATGGTTTGGAAGTTAAAAGCGTTGCGCATGGCTTCTTCGTTGCCCGCAAAAATGGTGTATTCCCAACCTTTGGTCTCGACGATGCCCGGCACTTTGGGGAGAGCACGTTGGTTATCGATGGTGATGGCGATTAGTTCCACATTATAATCAGCCTGCCAATCTTCGTAGTAATCAGCAATGGCGTCAAGTTCTTTTTTACAGGGAGAGCACCAGGTTGCCCAGAAATCAATAATGTAAACTTTGCTGTCGTCGGAAGTAAAGTCTTTTAGGTCAAAAGTTTGCCCGTCAAGCGATTTTACGATGACGCTCGGAACGGTCTTTTGGGCCATTGCCCCAATAGCACAGCAGAAAAAGGCTAAAATCAAAAATGTCAGTTGCTTCATATTTTCATGTTTTGAACGGTGAAAAATTATTTTATGCTAATTGGGATTCACTACCTTTGGCTCGTAAGATCCGTTAAGCGGGCGCAAAGTTATTTTTTAACCTGCCATTTTTCGAACACCTGGCCGACATTAACCTGCCATTAACGAGCATTTATCAAAATAAAACGAAATCATTTTACTGTATGAAGATTCAAAATCTACTGGATTCCATATGCATAAGCTGTTTGCTGCTGGCCATCTGTACGAGTGGCTACTCGCAGGAAGGGGCAAGGATATCCGGCAACCTGGAATTCAATGGCAATTTCTTTGTCCGTGATTCGAGCATCAATGCATTCAACACACCGCAATACGACCGTCAATTATATGGTGCAGATTCCTGGTTGAATCTGAACTACAGCTATAAAGGGTTTGATGTCGGGGTTCGCTTTGACATGTTTCAAAACTCTTACCTGCTCAATCCTTCCGATTCTTACACCGCACAGGGTATTGGATATTGGCAAGTAAAAAAGTCCATCAACAAACTGGGCATTACCGCCGGGTACTTTTACGACATCATCGGCAGCGGCATCATTTTCCGGGCCTATGAATCGAGGCCCCTGGCCATCGACCAGGCCCTGTATGGGATACGACTGACTTACGACTTTGACGATAACTGGCGTCTGAAAGGTTTTTCGGGGCGTCAGAAACAGCAGTTCGACCTGTACGAAAGTAATTTCCGGGGAGCCTCCATTGAAGGCTTTCTCAGTCTCGATTCCTCCAAAGTAACCCTGGCACCCGGATTTGGGGCCGTGAGCCGCACCCTGGACGACAATACGATGAATAATCTGGTCGCTACACTGAATACCTACCGGGGCCCTACTTTCGACCCCAATACCGGCGAACTGATTGACGAAGGAGATATTTTTACGCCGAAATACAGCACCTACGCTTTTTCATTTTACAATACCCTGACGGCTGGCCCCTTTAGTTGGTACCTGGAAGGGGCTTACAAGACCAAAGATGTGCTGAATGACCCGCTTGCACCAAGAGAAACTATTTCAGGCGACACCATTATAGGTCGTTTTATCCAAACCGATGGAACGGTATTTTACACCAGCGTCAGCTATGCGAGAAATGGACTTGGTATCACGCTGGAAGGCAAACGGACCAGAAATTTTGACTTCCGTACCCGGCCACAGGCAGAAGGAATTCAGGGCCTGGTTCATTTTCTGCCCCCAATGACCCGGGTGAACACCTACCGGATGCTGGCTCGTTATGCTTACAACATCCAATTTATAGGAGAAACCTCGGTACAGGCAGATATTAGTTACCGATTCAATAAGGCACTTACCATGACTTTGAATTTCTCCAATATCGACGACCGTAACGGGGAAGAACTTTACCGGGAAGGTTATTTGGAGCTCTATTACAAATTTAAACGAAAGTGGACGTTGACTGCCGGCGCCCAATACCAGGAGTACAACCAAGACGTTTTACAGGGAAAGCCAGGCGTACCTTTTGTCACCTCTTTCACCCCGTACTTTGACTTTTTGTATAAAATCGATAAGAAAAGGGCCATTCGGTTTGAGGGACAATACATGACACTGGAGGAAGTGAGAGGGGTGCTTGGAGATTACGGGAATTGGGCATTCGGACTGGTGGAATACAGTATTGCACCTAATTGGACTTTCACCGTCTCCGATATGGTCAATATTAAACCCGGAAAGCTCTCGCCCCCCGAAAATGCACCTGTAAGTACGAAAGAAAAGAAGCACTATCCACGTTTTGACGTTTATTATACGCACAAAACCAACCGGTTTTCCCTTTCATACGTTAAGCAAGTGGAGGGAATTGTATGTTCCGGAGGGATATGCCGTCTGGAACCGGCTTTCAGTGGCGTCAAAGTATCTGTCAACTCAACCTTTTAAATAAGGCAGGTTTTTACACATACGGTTACTATCCGAAACCTGACTTTTGAAAAAAATTATTATGAAGCGTTTATTATTCTTTTTGTCATTCATCGTCTTTTCCTTTTCTGCCTGTGATGAGATAGAACCGGTAGTGACCGGAGCAACACCCGGCGCCAGTGGCCCGACTCCCCCGGCGGAGCAAAAGCGGCAGGTAATCATCGAAGAATTTACCGGGGTCGGTTGTGTTCAATGTCCATCCGGTAGTGCCATCATTAAGGACCTGGTAAGTATTCATGGTTCGCAGTTGATCGCAGTATCGATTCACTCATCCGAAAACTTTTCGGTGCCAACCCCGCAGAACCAGTACGACTTCCGGACGCCGGAAGGCGATGGGCTCAACAACTATCTGGGAGGTCCCCTTGGTTTTCCGTCGGCAGTAGTCAACCGAAGGCTGTTCGACGGTCGTCCAAGCCTTCAGCTGGGTAAAAACGAGTGGCCAGGCTACGTGGTGGAGGAAAAGGCAATTCCTCCTAAAGTCAAATTAGACATTCAGCCGGTGTTTAACCCTGCCAATCGCAATGTATCCATTGATGTGACCATTTTTGTGGAAGAGACCGTCAGTGAGCCGGATGTAAACCTCAGCGTCATCTTCACCGAAGATGGCATTATTGACTATCAACTGACGCCGGAAGGGCCCAACCTCAACTACAAACATGAACATGTTTTCCGTGGCATGGCAACTCCCTTCAGCGGGCAGCCATTGGCAGAGAGCCTGACGGTTGGTGCACAGATCACCAAGTCGTTCAACTATACAATACCTGCCGATTGGAAGGAAGAAAAAGTAAATATCATCGCCGTGGTAAGTATTGATGGAATACGGAAGGACGTCTTGCAGGCCCACAAAGTTCATTTAATAGAATAGTTGGAATCAGGGAGTTTTCAGGTGCCTTTTGGGAAAACTATTCGATAAGTGGCCGGATGCAAGCTTTGTTGCAGTGGAAACCGGAACACTTTGTGGAATTTGATAAAAAACATAATCAAGACGAGGACACCCCGATACGAATGTTACTGGCCGGGCATTTTTCACAACAAGATGGAGCACGGTGCTAAGCAATGCGCGCTTATCCCAACCCGCCAGATGCTGTTTTGAATATCTCTCATAAGTTTGAAATACAAAATACAGGAGTAGCTGCTCTTGTCTTATAAATGACCCTGTAAATGAAATTATCCTCGTTTTATTTTTTTTTCGCTCTGATACTGCTTTGTGCAGTCAGTTGTCAAACGGATGAACTGACCGATGCGACCATCATCTCCGGCGAATCAGAGTTTGCCATTCCGCTGGGCATCTCAACGACGACCATTGAAGAATTACTGGATGGTTTTGATGAAAACACGGTTGTCGAGATCGGTTCCGATAACGTTATCCATCTGGTTTATACCGGTGATGTACTCACTCAGTATGCAGCCGAATACCTGCAGGAAGCGGCTTTATCCATCCCCCAGATCATTCCGATCCTCGATACCAATTATATGATCCTGCCTTTTTCCTCACCGGAAGTATTGGAAGTGGACAGAGCCATTTATAAGACCGGCAAGGTCTCTGTTGCCGTACAATCGACCGGCTATACAGGGCCAGTACGACTAAAGGTACTCTTGCCACAAGTGTTCAAAAATGGTGTCCCGTTTCTGATAGAAACGACTTTCCTATCTCCACTGACAGGGCCCATCGCAGGGTTCGGGCAAGAGTTGCCCAGCATTAGTGTCAACATGGCGGGTTATGAACTGATCCCCGACAACGGCGAAATAGCCGTTGAATACATAGCAATCACGGAAGATGGGGCCGGTGATACCATCCTGCTGGATGTGGTGTCGCTGGTCAACACCAATATTTACTTTTCCTATTTTGAAGGCTACCTGGGAAATGAAGTGTTCAACGGTGGCAGGGATACCATTAAAATTGATTTTTTTGAAAACTGGACACAAGGCGATGTCTTTTTCGAAGATCCCGTCATCACGATTAATATTACCAATTCCTTTGGTGTGCCGACCCGTTCCGTCATCGACATTTTCGATATTCTGACGGTCGAGGGACAACGGATCCCGCTCCGGAGCGAATATATTGATACGGTCAATGGTATTGATTTCCCCTATCCGCAGGTGAGTGGCGACTCCGCCACCCTGACCTTTGATTTTGATAAATACAACTCCAATATCGACACCGTACTGGGGTCGCGGCCAGTGGCCCTCGATTACAAGGTAGATGCCCGGATGAATCCGGATACCAATGCCACATTGCGGGGCTTTATTTCGGAGGAAAGTTTTTATAAAATACAAGTGGAAGTCGATTTGCCGCTGCATGGCCGGGCTTCCGGCTTCGGTGTGACCGATGAATTTAACATCGACCTGTCTGGTTACGCCGATGTATTGGAGGCCGAGTTTAAAGTGATCGCCGAAAATGAAATGCCGCTGGACATTGTCGGGCAGGCCTATTTCTTAGATGGAACTGGCGCTATTCTTGACTCTCTGTACGATGCAGGCGCATCCACCATTGTTAGCGCTGCTTTGGTCGATAACAACGGTAATGTCATTTCCCCCACCACAGAAATATCCTTTACCACTTTTGGTGCAGAACGTTTTGACAATGTAAGAGCCGCAGAGAAAGTGCTGATTCAGGCTTTTTTCTCCACCTCCAACGAGGGACAACAATCTGTCAAAGCATTGGCCGGCCAGCAAGCTGAAATCAGGATGGGCCTCAAGTTAAAAACGGAGTGAAATGAAAACCGGATCGCCCCTGCTTAATGCCGGGCCGGGCAGCCAGCTAAGCAGCCCGAACGGCAGCCAGCCATGTCCGGTATCTGCACTCATTTTGCTCATCTCGTTCAATCATTCAACCACCAGAAATGCTTAGGAATTATTTACCACTGCTGTCATTGCTTTTCCTCGCAGCCCCGCTGTTTTCCCAACAGGAGCTTGGCCTGCACTTCCTCCGCGACAACTGGCACGCCAACGAAACCAACCCGGCTATTGTCCGGGATCAGGGAGGAGTTTTCCGCTTGCCCGGGGTGTACAACGGCTTGGCTTTCGACGGCCCTTCCTACAGCCAACTCGTCACCAAGGTCAATGGAGAGCCGATCATTGATGTCAATACAGTTATCACTCATCTGAACGACGAAAATATTCTCAAAAATGATTTTGAACTGCAAACCCTCGGTTTTGCGGTAGCCGTAAAAAAGCACTGGGTGGTGAGTTTTGGCCACTCCGTGAAATACCACGCCTATTTCAAATACCCGAAAGAACTGGCTCAGGTTGCCTACCAGGGCAATGCCCAGTTTATTGGACAGACCGTCGATATCGGGAATGAAATTCAACTCTCGGGGTTTCATTCTGTCGACTTCGGTTTAGCATACCGGGTAAAAGGATGGACGATTGGTGCCAAAGCAAAATTCCTGAGTGGGTTCGTGGATATGACTACCGACGACCGCCACGCCTCCGTCAATCTGTACACTGACCCGGATATTTACCAAATTACCCTGGAGGGTGACTACATCCTTAATACTTCCAATGCCCTGGAATACCGTTCCTACGACGATTTTGATTTTGACCTGAACTTTGGAACGTTTACCGCTGACAGGTTTTTCGATGGCAATACCGGCTGGGCATTTGATGTCGGTGTTCATTACGAAACGGATAAATGGGACTTTGCTGCCAGTGTGCTTAACCTTGGCAACGGAATCACCTGGCAGTCAAGGGTGACCAACTACATTATTCAGGACTCTTACGAATACAACGGCCTCGACTTTTCGGGAGCATTGACGGGTGGGGATAGCCCCAACCTCGATGCGACACTGGATTCTCTGGAACAGATTTTCCAACCCGAAGAAGCACAGAATGCCTACACCAATAATGTACCCCGCAGGATTTATATCAGCGGTCTGTACAAAGCTTCCCCAAAACTCAACGTCGGGGCGGTCTTCTTTAATGAAGAGTTCCGGGGAGTTGCCCGCAGCGTTTTTGGCATCCATACCAATTATGACCTTGCCAAATGGTTCAACGTGGGACTGACCTATTCCGCCACAGAAGGGTCTTTCGACAACCTTGGCACCAGCCTGACCTTGCAAGGCAAAAGTTTTCAATTGTTTGGAGTGACTGATAATATTATTGACCTCGTCAATCCGACTCAGGGCAATGCCTTCGCCATCCGGCTGGGCGGCAATTTGTTTTTCTAAAAGAACATTCCCGAACTTTCAATTTTATTTGAAAATAACATCCCCGGCAGACATCCTTTCTCTGCCGGGGATGTTGTTTTGTTTATTCCGGTCAACAATTTCACCGCCAGCGCCATCCGCTGTAAGTGCCAGGTGTTAACAGGAAAGCCGTTGGCCGTCTGCCGTACACCGTTGTACCTTTGCCTTAGCATGAAATCTACCTTAAACACGATCCAGCAACCCATCGAAAAGGAATTAAACCAATTCGAAACGCATTTCCGGAATGCGATGAAAAGCCATGTGCCCCTGCTCGATCGAATCATGTACTACATCGTCCGGCGCAAGGGAAAGCAGGTTCGTCCGATGTTTGTTTTCCTGAGTGCCAAATTGTGCGGCGAAATAAATGAAGCCACCTACATTGGGGCCTCCCTCGTTGAACTGTTGCATACCGCCTCTCTGGTCCACGACGACGTGGTGGATGACTCCTACGAGCGGCGTGGTTTTTTTTCCATCAACGCACTCTGGAAAAACAAGGTAGCTGTTCTGGTTGGTGATTATTTATTGGCGCAGGGACTGCTGCTGGCTTTGAAAAACAAGGAGTTCCGACAGTTGGAAATACTATCCGAAGCCGTTAAAGCCATGAGTGAAGGCGAACTCCTTCAATTGGAAAAAGCGCGTCGCCTCGACATTAAAGAATCCATCTACTACGACGTGATCCGCCAAAAAACGGCCTCTCTGATTGCAGCTTCGTGTAGTGCCGGCGCAGCCTCCGTCACTAAGGATGACGAGGTGATCGAACGCATGCGCCTCTTCGGCGAGCATATCGGTATAGCTTTCCAAATCAAAGACGACTTGTTTGACTTTGGCACCGACGATGTGGGCAAACCGCTCGGCATTGATATTCAGGAAAAAAAAATGACCCTGCCGCTCATTTATGCCCTGGACAATGCCACCAACAGCGATAAAAAACAGATTATCCGCCTCATCAAAAAATACAATGACCGCCCCGAAAAAGTAAAGGAGGTTATCCAGTTTGTGAACCAGAGCGGCGGGCTGGAATATGCCCGTCAAGCAATGGAAGAATACGCCCAAAAAGCATTTGAGATATTGCACACTTTCCCCAACTCCCCGGCCCGGCAATCATTGGAAGACCTGGTTATATTCGTTACCCAACGAAAAAAATAATGACTTGCAGGTAGTTACCTCTTTACTCATGTTACGCAACGGGCAAAAAAATCACCCTAAAATGCGGGCCGGAGAATCGCTCAAGCCTTTTGCATCATTCTGCTCGGCCCT
>JBFIJS010000051.1:0-12184 GCA_041600595.1 Saprospiraceae bacterium
ATGGCTCCAAATGGGACCTGGCCCCTCCTCAAATCTGGCTGTCGGAAGATGGTGGCAAGGACTTTAAGAAGCCTTTGCGAAATGGTCTGGAAGACTCAGCCGATACTTACTACATGCAGCTGGAGGCAGCCGAAGATGGGAATCTCTATTTTGGCACCAGAAATATTTTCAAGTTGCCGCCCGATAGTGATACCTGGGAGCGGATAGGAGATATACAATTGCCAACCCACGACCCCTACCGCATATTGGCCATGGCCATTTGTCCAACCGACCCCAATGTCATCTATGCTGTTGGTGACCTCCTCTACAAGACGACCAATGCCATGGCTGCCGATGTGAAATGGGAAAAGATCAGCGACGGTATGGGGGCAGCAGCGATCCCCTACGGTGCCGGCGGTGAAATGTCAGCGGTCACCCTGGACCCCAACCGACCTGAGCGGGTGTGGGTAAGCATCAGGAACTACCAGTCAGATTTTAAGGTGTACTATTCCGAAAACGGCGGCAAAACCTGGACGTCAGTCAGTAAGGGACTGCCTCCTTTTCCGGTCAACGATATTGTTTTTCAAGCAGGTACGCCGGATGCGCTGTATGCCGGAACGGATGTCGGGGTATTTTACAATCCCAATGGTTCTGACCCTGAATCGGAGTGGCGTTGCTTCAACCACGGTCTTCCGGTTTGTCTGGTGGCCGATCTGGAAATGAATTATTGTTACAATACGATAGTCGCAGGTACATTTGGACGCGGGATCTGGACGTCCCCGTTTGCAGTGCCTTCCAGTTTTTCCACAATTGAGATTGAGGAAAATACCGACTGGAATTACAAAATACTTCGCTCCGATGTTACTCTTAAAAAAGGCAGTACCTTGTTGCTTCAGGGTGAAATCAGAATAGCATCCGGGCGAAAAATACGTCTGGAAAAAAACAGCACTCTGATTTTAGATGGTGCCAATGTAGATGCTTTGTGCGGTGATAAGTGGGGAGGAATAGAGGTCGTTGAAGAGCTTAATTTTTTTCAACGGTTCTTTGGAGCGAGACCAGGGGCGGTTATTTTGAAAAATAATGCTGCCATAAACAATGCTTCTTTAGAGATACCTTAATTTTGACAAAATTATTCCAGGATCAACCGGCCTTCTTTGACTTATATTCAACCTGAGATTTTTCTGTGTTGCCTTACCGAATTGGAATAATTCAACTTTACTATTCAATATGAAAAAACTTACTTGTCTTTTATTGCTTTTTACATGGGCATACGTTGCCTGCCAGACGAAAACGGAACCCGGCCATGGCCAAGTTGCCACAACGGAAACGGATAGCGCTCCGTATCAGGATTTATCGGTCGCTGATTTTAAGGCTAAAATGAACGGGCCGGATGTCATTCTGCTGGACGTACGCACACCCGCCGAAATCGCGGAAGGTAAAATCGAAGGAGCTCTGGAGCTGGATATTCAATCGCCCGATTTTGCCCAAAAAATAGATGAACTGAACAAGGAAAAAACGTATCTCGTATATTGCCGGAGTGGAGGCCGCAGCAGTAAAGCCTGCACAATGATGGCCGATAAAGGATTTAAAAAACTTTATAATTTAGATGGCGGCTTCACTGCCTGGTCATCAGAAAACTAAATATATGATGTTGGATGAACAGATAACCGCTCAGTTACATTATTTCGAACCCAACCTCCTGAGTGAAATTGACAAAACGGGGTCATTCAAAGTACTGGAAGCAGGAGAGGAAATGATGCGGCCGGGTATGTACGTGAATTTTATTCCAATCATTCTCTCCGGAAGCCTTAAGATCATGCGGCAGGACGACGATGGGAAAGAATCCTTTCTATATTTTTTAACTAAAGGCGACACCTGTGCCATGTCCCTCACCTGTTGTGCTGCCCACAAGCCCAGTGCTGTCCGGGCAGTGGCAGAAGAAAAAACAGAAATGATTCTGGTGCCCGTTGAAAAGCTGGATGTCTGGATGAACCAATTTCCTTCCTGGAAGACGTTTATTTTTCAAACCTATCAAAAGCGGTTTGAGGATTTACTGGAAGCCGTGGACAGTCTTGCTTTTAAAAAGATGGATGAGAGATTGTGGCGACTCCTGAAGAAAAAAGCCGGTCTGCAAGAAAAAAGATACGTGTACTCGACCCATCAGGAATTGGCCGACGAGCTAAGTACTTCAAGAGAGGTGATTACCCGACTGCTGAAGAAACTGGAGGGAATGAACAAGATAAAGACGCATCGCAACAGGATCGAAATCATGTAAGACTGTGAAAAAGGTCTTGAAATGTGATAAGAGTTACAGTTGTTTTTAATCAATGCCTTTACTTTTGTTCTTGAATTTGCAGGCTTCTGTTCATTGTTGAACGTCTTAGGCATTATTTTGGCAAAACGGGACAAGGTAGGTGTCAGGACAATTGCAAATATTTGGTGTTTTTTTTTTGCTAAAAATAAACCCTTTTACTTTACCTTTGTTTCACATCCAATTCGACAGTAATCTATTCTATACTAAAGATAAATTGTTTTCATTTGGTTTTTTGGGGTTAAAATGAGAGGGTAGCTTCGGCTACCCTTTCTACTTTTTCGGAAGGTGGTAGCGTTGTCAGTTGCGATCGTTCCTTTTTTCCAGAATAACCAAATCCTGAAATTCCTTGCTTTTTTCTTTGGCATCTCCCCTCCACGAGCCTTCAAACAAATATTTGATCGCCAGCCCGTTTCTACCAACCAGTTCTTCTTCTAAATAAGCCTTTTCGTAAGCGACGTTGGCGCTTTTAACTTCCTTATCCATCAGGCGGCAATTGCCATATTCAAACGGAAAATCGAATCCTTCGGGAAAGCTTGTCTGGCCTTTCTGGTAAAGGAAAAAGGTCGTGTAAGCACAGCCTCCGGGCTTGAGTACCCTGGCCATTTCTGCAAAATAGTTTTCTACCTCTTTTGCGACCATGTGCGTGAAAACTGAATTAACGATAATCAGGTCAAAAGACTGGTCGGCATAGGGAAAGCGGAAGGTTTCGGGGGCTTGTCCATCGGGCCGGTATAAGTCATTGTTGAGCGCAACGTAACGAAACCTGAAGTTGGGATAACGGGTCGAAATATTTTTGCTGCACCAGTCAACTCCTCTTTTTACGACATCAAAACCTTCGTAGCGGCCCTGGCTGTTCAGATAGTGAACCAGTGCAGCTGCGCTTCTTCCCATACCGCTGCCAATGTCAAGGACCGCATCAGATGGGCGTAATCCGCAGAACTCCCTGAAGTAACCGAGCTGCATTTCGCCCATTTTTTTGAAGTCGCCGCTTCCTGTGTAAATCATTCCTTTGGGAGGAATAATGGGCTCTCTGTTTCCCCGCAATTTGTCCAGCGTGTCGGAAGGCAGGTAAAACAGCCTTCTTGCCGCAAACCGGAACCCGGGCGGTAGTAAGTAAAATAGTTTTCTCCCGATTTTATTCATGGTAAAATAGATAGAGGAACAGGGCTCCGGTTTATAAATCAATTTCCATAAAAACGGGACAATGATCCGAATGCATCGCATTGCCCATGTGACGGGCCGTTTTTACTTTGTCGAGTATATTATCAGAAACGGATTGGTAGTCGATGCGCCAGCCTTTATTATTTTTTCTGGCGTTAAAACGGTAGCTCCACCAGCTGTACTCAATTTTGTCGGGGTTGGTATAGCGGAAGGCGTCGGAAAACCCACTGTTGAACCATTTGGTCATCCACTCCCTTTCCTCCGGTAGAAAACCGGAATTGTTTTTATTCCCTTTTGGATTATGGATATCCATTTCGTTGTGGGCGATATTGTAGTCACCTACAATGATGAGCTTGGGACGCTCTTTCTTTAGTTCTTGTATCCAGTTGAAAAAATCGTCGAGAAACTCATATTTGAATCCCTGCCGTTCCTCTCCGCTGGTGCCGGAGGGAAAATAACAATTCAGCACTGACCAATCGCCGAAATCGGTACGGATGATCCGGCCTTCCCGGTCGTATTTTTCCATGCCACAGCCAGCGACTACCCTGTCAGGCTGTTTTTTTGAAATGGTGACAACACCACTGTAGCCTCTTTTTTCTGCCGAAACCCAATGATGGGAATAGCCCAATTCTTCAACAAAAGAAAAATCTACCTGATCGGGGGTGGCTTTCGACTCCTGCAGGCATAAAATATCGGGCATACTTTGAGCAAGCCATTCGTCAAAGCCTTTTTTTATAGCGGCCCTGATCCCGTTTACATTATAAGAAATGATAGAAGTGGACATAGTTGTTGTTTTGAAATGCAAGTTTAAAGAATAAACTATTGTTGCGCAGAGGATTGGAGATCCCTTTTCTTCTGAGGCGGATTATCGGCGAGGATCTGATAAAATGGGCCTCTGAACGAAGCTTCTCCGGTGGAAATACATCTCAGGAGATAGTGAAAAACTTCAATAATGCAGACCCTTCGAAAAAATGACGGAACAGTATAAAAAACAAAGCACCCTGGAGGATAACCCCCAGGGTGCTTTGTTTTCGTAAGATACATACAGCGGACAGATCAGGCTGCCTGCCTTAATACCAGGTGAGAATGTTCGAGTTTCTGCCGGGCATATTCTTCCGTGATAGTAAACTCTTTTATGTTCCGGTCGGAAGGCAAATCAAACATGGCGTCGTTCATCACTGCTTCGCAAATAGAGCGCAGCCCTCTGGCTCCTAACTTGAAGTCGATGGCCTTTTCAGCAATGTAATCAATAGCTTTTTCTGTGAAGCTGAGATGTATGCCTTCTAATGAAAAGAGTTTGGTGTATTGTTTTAACAAAGCATTCCTCGGTTCTGTAAGGATTCTCCGCAAAGTAGGGTGGTCGAGTGGTTCGAGATAAGTTGCAACGGGCAAGCGGCCAACCAATTCGGGGATCAGACCAAAGCGCTTGAGGTCCTGATGGTTGACATATTTGATAATGTTGTCCTTTGCTACCGCCTGTTTTTCTTCGGCTTTGAACCCGATAACATGGGTGTTCATCCTTCTGGCGATGTGTTTCTCAATACCGTCAAAAGCACCTCCGCAAATAAAGAGAATGTTTTGGGTGTTAACCTTGACCAGTTTTTGTTCGGGGTGCTTTCTTCCTCCCTGTGGCGGAACGTTGACTTCCGTGCCTTCCAGCATTTTCAGCATCCCCTGTTGTACACCTTCGCCAGACACATCTCTGGTGATGGAGGGGTTGTCGCTTTTCCTGGCTATTTTATCGATTTCGTCGATGTAGACGATGCCTTTTTCGGCGGCGCCCACATTGTAGTCGCAGACCTGCAGCAGGCGGGAAAGAATACTCTCTACATCCTCACCAACATATCCAGCTTCCGTAAAGACAGTGGCGTCTACGATTGCAAAAGGTACATTCAGGAATCGGGCGATCGTTTTGGCCAGCAAGGTTTTACCCGTTCCGGTTTCACCGACAAAAAGCACGTTGGATTTTTCGATTTCTACATCGTCCTCTACTTTTTTACCTACCTGGCGGAGCCGTTTGTAATGATTGTAAACAGCTACGGAAATGGTCTTTTTGGCTACTTCCTGCCCAATCACATATTGATCCAGGTAGTCTTTGATATCCTTTGGAGTAATGTTTTCGGGCAGGTTGAACTCGGGCGTATCCTTGGGAGCTTGTTGTTCGTTTTTCTTGTTGCCGTACAATTCTTCCTCAATGATGTCGACGGCCTGCTCAACACATACTTCACAGATGTGCCCTTCAATCCCGGCAATCAGGATGAGTGCTTCTGATTTATCTTTACCGCAAAAAGAACATCGATAGCTTTGTTTACTTCGCCGCATAATACAAGCAGGTTTGGGGTTTTGAGGTTTTGAATTTTGTTAAAACAAAACCTCAAAACAGAAACCGGATAGAGGGGTTTATGGCTTAACCGGACGTTCCAGTACTTCATCAATCAGGCCGTATTTTTTCGCTTCTTTGGCCGTCATCCAGTTGTCACGCTCACAATCTTTTTCAATCGTCTTATATTCCTGGCCGGTGTGCTGGGCCAAAATGTTGTAGAGATCCTTCTGCATAGCTTTGATCAGGTTGTAAGATATTTCCATATCTGTTACCTGGCCTTGCATGCCGCCTAATGGTTGGTGGATCATCACCCGGGAATGTTGCAGACAGGTACGCTTGCCGGAAGTGCCGGCTGCCAGGAGCACAGCGCCCATTGAAGCGGCAATACCTGTACAGATCGTTCCAATGTCTGGTGAAATGTACTGCATGGTATCGTAAATACCCAACCCTGCAGTTACTGAACCACCCGGGCTGTTAACGTACATTTGTACGTCCCTTTTATTATCGGTAGAATCGAGGAACAGCAACTGTGCCTGCACCACATTCGCAACGTAGTCATTAATGGGAACGCCCAGGAATATAATGCGATCCATCATCAGGCGGGAAAAGACATCGAGACCAACGATGTTCATGGGTCTTTCCTCGATCACGTTCGGAGTGAAAGAACGGATATTAGGGAAAGCAGCCTGTGTTGATTTTTCAGCGTATTTTTCCAGGTGCATGCTACTCATACCTAAGTGCTGAGTGGCATACTTCATAAATTCATCTTTGTGAAACATAAGTGTTTTATTTGAATTTGGTTAGTGGATTTTTGGATTGAAGCATGTTTAGACCAAGCCTGAAAAAACGGACTTGATCATTAAAAACATAATAACAACAGACAACCGCATGGCTGGTTGAGCTTTCACTCACAATTATTCTTCTTCATCCGCACTTTTACCTGCCCATTTGGCAGCTGTAGCCTGATTGGCGGCCTCAATTGCCTTCATTTTTTCGGCCAATTCTTCTGAGGTAACTTTCACTTCGTTCAAAGTGATGGCATCCTTCAGGCTGAAGAAGAGTTTGTTGCTCAAGATGTCGGTCGCCAGTCGTTCGACCTCCTCCCTGTTCTCTAATGTTTTTTGGACAAGATTTTCGACCATGTCTTCCATACCAGGATAAAACTGACCCCCAAAGTAACCCATGATCCTGCTTCTTGCGGCCTCTTTGATGTCTGCCTCTTCGATCTTGAAGTCAAATTTTTTGAACAGTTTGTTTTTGATCAATGTCCACCTCATATCATCAGCAAAGTCTTCGAAGTTGTTGAGAATGGAGGTTCTCTCTTTTTCAAAACCCACATCTACCCAGCGCTTCAGGTACCCTTCAGGCAATGGCATGTTGGCTTTATTGAGTTCGAGCAACTTGTCTTTCAGGTCGCTGTATAAGATGGTGTTGGCAGTGCTGATGTCAGAAGCGCCAATATTAGAGCGGATACGGCTGCGCAGTTCCTCTTCCGTCGCTTTTTCACCTTCTTCACCCAGAACTTCCTCGAGCAGCTCCTGAGTCAGTTCCGCCGGTACCAGCCGTTTTACCTCCTCAATGGTGGCTTCATACTCCTCGTTGGTCTCCGTTCCTTCTTCAATATCCGCTTCGGTAAAGTTCAACAGGTATTTTTTGACGAATTCAGGTTTAGCGTCTTTTTCCAGTTTGTAAATATTAAACCGCAGGATATCGCCTTTTTTCTTAGTCAGAAATTCTTCCTTCTTGTCATCTTCCAGACGGGTCGTGATGATGGAAAAAGTCGTTTGCCAGCCGTTTTCCTTTATTGCCCCGTTTTCCAGTTCCTTCGCGTTCAAGGTGACAACATCTTCCTCCTGAATATTATCTTCTACTTCAATTCTTTCCCCTTTCTGCCTTTTGAGGAGGTCAATCTGTTCATCTACCTTTTCTTCCGGCACTTCTACTTTGTAGAAATCACATACAGTGCTGTCGTCGACTCCCAATACCTCAAACCCGGGAGCAATTCCAATTTCAAATTTGAATTCATAGTCTTCCAGATTGTTGGGGTCAAAATCGACGCGGGCTTGATCTTTAGGTGGGATCGGACGGCCAAGGTAGTCTGTTGTTTCGCTGTCCATCTCTTTGGAAAGTTCCTCTTGCAGGATATCCGTTACAATGTCGGACAACATCTTCTTGCCATACATTTTTTTCAGGAACCCAATTGGCGTTTTGCCTTTGCGAAATCCTTTAAGGCTGGCTTGATTTTTAACTTTTTTAAGTTCGTCATTGAATTTGTGTTCATAATCACCTTTTTCAATCACAACTTTTAGTACAGCGCTCTGGCTGTCAATATCCTCTCTTACAACGTTGGGCATAATGTCTTTGCTTTTTATGAAAATATAGGGAAGGGAGAAGAAAGGGTTGATTATTATTTCCGGAGCCTCCACATGGAACAGCACTGGAAAAACCAGCAATCAAAAAAGTGCGGGTGGAGGGACTCGAACCCCCAAGCCTCGCGGCACTAGATCCTAAGTCTAGCGTGTCTACCAATTTCACCACACCCGCAAACGTTTGATTATCAAAGAAAAGTAACAACCCTTTGGTCAAAACGGGTGCAAAGATAAACACCTTTTGCAAATAATAAATTGGCAGGCCAAAAATCAGTCATTTTTCTTTGTAAAAGCATGGGAACATGCACAGGGACAGGGTTTTGGATAGATATTAGTTTTATAGATTTCCAAAGAACTTTTTGCTTAGTTTTGTAAAAGGTTCCCGTAAAACGGTCTGCAGTCTATAACCTTAATCAGTTTTTGCCCGTTTTATATTAAAGATTTTTGTTCGACCACCATCTTGATCTAAACAGATAAATGCCAACAGTAGCTACGTCATATTCCCGGGAAGACATGGTGATGATTGAAAAAGCTTATCATCATCTGCTGGAAGTTCTTGAGTCCAAAATGGACGATGAGGACCGGGAACAGATTGGTAAGGCTTACGAAATGGCATTGGACGGACATATGCGTCAGCGGCGAAAATCGGGCGAGCCATATATCACCCATCCCATTGAGGTAGCGCGCATTTGTATTGAAGAAATAGGCTTGGGCCCCACGGCCGCCGTTTGTGCACTGCTACACGACGTCGTTGAGGATACTCCATATACACTGGATCAAGTCAGAGAAACTTTCGGAGAACGTGTTTCCCTGATCGTAGACGGCCTTACCAAACTGGATGGCTCCCATACTTACGAAAGCCCGCAGGCGGAAAACTTCCGGAAAGTAATCGGTACCCTGGTGATCGATGTGAGGGTTGTCCTGATCAAAATGGCCGACCGCATGCACAATATGCGAACCCTCGGATCCATGCCCCGCCACAAGCAATTGAAGATCGCTGCCGAAACCAGCTACATCTATGCCCCGTTGGCCCACCGGTTGGGCCTCTACGTGATTCGGTCGGAATTTCAGGACCTGAGCCTGAAAATCACTGAACCGGAAACGTATGAGGAAATTTCCCTGAAAATTGATGCCACTAAAAGCGATCGTACACGGTACATCAATGAATTCTTAGACCCCATCAAAAAGCAACTGGACGAAGTGGGCGTGCCCTATCGCTGCTTTGGCAGGGTTAAATCGGTCGCGTCTATTTACAACAAGATCAAAACCAAAAAGGTACCTTTTGATGAGGTGTATGATTTGTTCGCTGTTCGCATTGTTTTGGACGTGGAACGCAAGCGGGAAAAACAGCTGTGCTGGCTTGCCTACTCTTTTGTGACCGATATCTACAAGCCCATCCCCGAGCGGTTGAAAGATTGGGTAACCGTACCAAAATCAAATGCCTACGAATCGCTGCATACCACTGTGATCGGCCCCGGGGGACGTTTTGTCGAAGTCCAGATAAGAAGTGAGCGGATGGATGAAATAGCAGAACGGGGTTTTGCGGCTCATTGGAAATATAAAGGAATCTCGGGCCAACCTGATGTCTATGACAAATGGCTCGACCAGGTTCGGGAACTGATGGAAAACCCGGGCTCTGATGCTTTGGAGTTTATCAGCGATTTTAAAAATAACCTCTACGCCGAAGAGATTTTCATCGTCACTCCGAGAGGTGATATGATCAATATGCCGAAAGGCTCTACGGCACTTGATTTTGCTTTCCATATTCACACCGATGTTGGCTACCATTGCAAGGCCGTGAAAGTGAATAATAAGATTGTCCCGATGGGTTTCAAACTCAGCACCGGCGACAAAGTGGAAGTTATTACCGATAAAAAGCAAAAACCGAATGAGAGCTGGCTTAAAATAGTCGTCACGGGAAAAGCCCGCTCCAAGATTCGCTCGGCAATGAAAGAGGAACGCCGCCGGCAGGGGGAGTTTGGGAAAGAGGCCATGCAGCGAAAGTTCAATAATTTAAAAGTCAACTTTGACCAGGGAGTAGAAGCGCTGGTTAAATATTATAATTTTAAATCGCACGCCGACTTGTACTTTGCGCTGGCTATGAATAAAGCCAACCTGAACGACCTGTTAAAACCTTTTGAGGTCCGGGAGCAAAAGCTGATGGAAATAGCCATTGAAAAACCCAAGGTAGAGGAGAAAAAGGAAGAGCCTGTTAAGCCAAAAATTTCTTCAAAAACAAAAATCCTCGTCAATGGCGAACCCGCCGAATTGTATCATTATAAATTGGCCAACTGCTGCAACCCCGTTCAGGGCGATAGCATATTCGCTTTTTTGACGTCAGCAGATGGCTTGAAAATTCATCGCTCCAACTGCCCCAACGCTACCAATTTACTGGCCCGATATGGTTACCGGGTCATGAAAGCCGAGTGGGTCGTGAGTGGCGACAGCACCTTCGTCGCAGAACTGAAAATAATCGGAGTGGATGAAGGTGTCGGGGTGATCCAGAATATTATGAATGCCATTTCCTCAGAGTTGGGCCTCAACATCCGTTCATTCAATATCCAGGGAGGTGACGAGGGCTATTTTGAAGGTGACATTAGTTTGATGGTCACCAACACCGACCAATTGAATATGGTCATGAAGTCATTGCTCAAACTGGAGAGTGTTTCAGATGTAACCAGGGTTAAATAGCTTTTGGGAAAAAACTTACCTGCGACGATCCCACTGTTTATGTACGATTAAAACACACCGCTTTGGCTTCTTTATTCATGCTTTTCTCCATTATTTCCCTGTCCCTTGCCGGCGTTTATTTCTTTATTGTTTTTACTTATCAAAAAGGTTGGCATGCTTTGGAAAACTGGGAAATCCCGACCGGTTATACCCCTCAGACCAAAGTGACCGTTATCGTTCCCGCCCGCAATGAAGAGAAAAAGATCATCGAATGCCTTACTTCGATCGTCACAACAGAATATCCTTCTAATCTACTGGAAGTCATTGTCGTTGATGATCATTCGACAGATCAAACCGCCCAATTGGTCAAAGATTTTTCTGTGAAACATCCTAACGTACGGCTGCTGCCGCTGGCCGATTTTACCCGCAACAGAAAAATAAATTCTTATAAAAAACTGGCAATCAAGACCGCAATCTCCCTTTCTGAAGGAGAACTTATCGTGACGACCGATGCCGATTGTGTCGTTCCTGTCGATTGGTTGCAGTTAATGGTGTCATTCTACGAGTTGAAAAAGGTCTGCTTTATTGCGGCTCCCGTCAATTTATATCGGGAGTCATCCGCTTTTGAAAAATTCCAGTCGCTCGACTTTTTAGGTCTGATGGGTGTTACGGGTGCAGGCATCCGGCTTGGTTGGATGAATATGTGTAATGGTGCCAATTTAGCCTATGCAAAAAGTGCGTTTGAAAAAATAAACGGTTTTGAGGGGATCGATTTTATGGCGAGTGGTGACGATATTTTTCTGATGCAAAAGATGGCCGCCTATTTTCCTGATAAAATTGGTTTTCTAAAAAATAAAAAGGCCACGGTCTTCACGCTGGCTAAACCTGATGTCAAGTCTTTTTTTGCGCAGCGTTTGCGTTGGGCAACTAAATCGGGTAACTATCAGGAGTGGAAAATAACGACGGTTTTAGTTGTCGTTTTTTTCTATTGCTGTGCGATTGTTTTTTCTTTATTCGCCGCCTTTTCCAGCATTAAATGGGCGATTTTATTTGTCGTTTTATTGACGGTTAAGTCGTTGGTTGATTACATTTTTTTGAGAGAAATGGCTGTCTATTTTAACCGCACTGACTTGCTGCAAAAATACTGGGCTGCCCAGGTTTTACACATTATTTATATCGTTACAATTGGTACTGTCAGCAACCTCAAAAAACAGTACGATTGGAAAGGCCGGTCGGTCCGGTGAACTTGTAAATGATTTTTGAGATACTTATCTTTGACATATCGTAATTTTTCAAAACCACCATGCAATATCATTATAAACATCCAGACGAAGTAGAGGAACTCTACCGCAAGGCGGTGGCGTACGG
>JBFIJS010000052.1:0-12153 GCA_041600595.1 Saprospiraceae bacterium
GCCATATCGACATATATTGGGTCGTAATAATTGAACCCATAGTATGGACGGTGGAAACGACGGATACGAGAAGTATAATGATAGTTATAGTCACTCTCGTCATAATAGTCGTATTCTTCATCATCGTAGTCATAATCATCCTCATCGTACCTGTAATCATCCGAAGTGGAGGACGAACCATCGTAATAATAACCAGCATCAGTGTCCGGATCGTAATAGAGGTCGTCGTACTGAGCCATGGCCAGGTTCGACCATACAAGAGCTACGAGCGCTAACAAGAAAACATTCAATTTATTCCTTTTCATTTTTCAGATATTTTTTAGTGTAATTACTTCGACTCTCCAATCGAATATGCAGACACGAATTTATTAGCTTTGCGCCACTTTTTCTGTTAAGGAGGAGCTAAATTTCGATTTCTGCACTGTTAAAGTACTAAATGAAACTCATTGTGAAGACGCTCCGTTAGAAATAAGTCATTTAAATATTTCTTAAAACTACAATTTAAACATCGAAATCCAGCAATTACGGTTGGATTTTATGTTAAAATGCTTTTGGCCTCTAATTGTTCAAGTTTTCAGCCAATTGCACAAGCATTCAAAATTTCATGGCCAAAGTAATCACTTCCCGATCAGAAGACTATTCAAAATGGTATGTCGATATCGTAACCAAAGCAAACATGGCTGACTATTCAGCGGTGCGCGGATGCATGGTTATCAAGCCACACGGCTTTGCTATCTGGGAAAAAATGAAAGACCAGCTGGACAAAATGTTCAAGGAAACGGGGCACGTGAATGCCTACTTCCCATTGTTCATTCCGAAAAGCTTTTTGAGCCGGGAAGCCAAGCACGTGGAAGGTTTTGCGAAAGAATGTGCTGTGGTCACCCACCACCGGCTGATGAACGACCCCAACGGAGACGGCATCATCGTCTATCCCTCCTCCAAACTGGAGGAAGAGCTAATCGTTCGCCCAACTTCTGAAACGATCATCTGGGATACTTACAAAAACTGGATCAACTCCTACCGCGACCTGCCGCTGCTCATCAACCAATGGGCCAACGTAGTACGTTGGGAAATGCGAACCCGCCTGTTTTTGCGCACAGCAGAATTCCTTTGGCAGGAAGGCCACACCGCCCATGCTACCCGCGAAGAAGCCGTTGAAGAGGCAAAACAAATGCAGAAGGTGTATGCACAATTTGCGGAAGAATGGATGGCCATGCCTGTCGTTCAGGGGTCGAAAACGGCTAACGAACGCTTCGCCGGAGCAGAAGACACCCTGACCATCGAGGCATTGATGCAAGACGGAAAAGCCTTACAGGCAGGTACATCTCACTTCCTGGGACAAAATTTTGCCAAAGCCTTTGACGTGAAGTTTTTGAACGAAAACAACAAAGAAGAATATGTTTGGGCCACCTCATGGGGTGTTTCCACCCGTTTGGTAGGCGGACTGATTATGACCCATTCGGACGATGACGGATTGGTGCTGCCGCCTAAATTGGCACCCTTGCAGGTAGCTATCGTGCCCATTCCAAAGCCTCGTACAGAGATTGACGAAACTGCCGAAAAGATCATGAAAGAACTGCGGGCAAAAGGCATTTCAGTGAAATACGACACCGACCCTAAGAAACGCCCCGGTTTCAAATTTGCGGAGCATGAACTTCACGGCGTACCCGTCCGGCTGGGCATTGGCATGAGGGATCTGGAAAACGGGCAAGTAGAAGTCGCCCGTCGGGACACTAAAGAGAAAAGCAATCAGCCCGTGGAGGGCATCGCTTCTTATATCGTCGACCTCCTGGACGAAATACAAAAAAACCTGTTTGACCGGGCCGTGCAGTTCCGGGCGGAGCGTACTACATCCGTTGATAATTTTGACGATTTCAAAAATGCCCTGGAAGAAAAAGGCGGCTTCGTTGCTGCCCACTGGGATGGTACGACCGAAACCGAACTCAAAATCAAAGAACTAACTAAGGCCACTGCCCGCTGCATTCCCAACGATTTTGAGGAAGAAGCTGGCAAATGTGTATTGACGGGAAAACCTTCGAAGGGGAGGATTTTGTTTGCGAGGGCGTATTGATGCTAAAAAAAACTGAATTTGAAAATGTTCCGGGAGGGTTTCTTCCGGAACATTTTCTATTGCACGATTGTCCTTAACCAGCTCACCACCAGTTTTTCACTTCTCAATAATTTTTACCAAAACAGGGTGACTTCCCGATTTGTCATTCCAGTTTTTGGGTTGTGTAGTCTCTCAAAGACCGTCTCCCCTTGTCTTTTCAATAAGCGATCCGCCATTCCATTTTTCCTTCATTATCCTTACCTTCGCACCGCTTTTCACAAAAGTGCCTTATGCAACAAGTTGTTTTCAAAGATTTGGGTCAAATTTCCTATCAGGATGCCTGGGATTTTCAGGGCCAAATCCGAAATGGAATAATTGACATCAAGCAACAAAACAGGGAACTGGCAAAACAAGGTAAGAGCCTGCTGCCAATCCGACATCACCTGCTTTTTTGTGAGCATCCCCCTGTTTACACGTTGGGAAAGAGTGGTTCTCCGGATAATTTGTTGTTAAACGAAAAGGGCCTGCAAGAGAAAGGTATTGAATTTTTTAAAACCAATCGGGGTGGTGACATCACTTTCCACGGGCCGGGCCAAATAGTTGGCTATCCGATTTTTGATATGGAAGGTTTCTTTACAGACATTCATCGTTATGTCCGGTATTTGGAAGAAGCGGTGATCCTGACCCTGGCTGATTACGGAATCGAAGGATTTCGGATCAAAGAATATACAGGTGTCTGGCTACCGGCAAAAGGAACATTGCCAAAACGCAAAATATGCGCAATTGGCGTCCACCTGAGCCGTTGGGTTACGATGCATGGATTTGCCTTCAACGTCAATACCGACCTGAGTTACTTCCGCCATATCATCCCGTGTGGGATCAATGACAAAGACAAGGACGTTACTTCCCTTGCTTTTGAACTGGGCCGGAAAATTGATTTGGAAGAGGTGAAATCAGTACTCAAAGCCTATTTGTCTCAAATATTCGGCTTCGAGTTTGCAACGCAATAAGGGAACGCATTTTTCGTCCCCGAAAAGTTTCTGTTATTTATCATTTACGTGAACACATCCTTACCCTGTGAATCCGTGAACGCATGAAAAAAGATATTCCGCAATATAAAGTAGCCGATTTGGCCATCGCCATTGTACCCAGAGTAGAAAATGGCCAGGTGGACAACGACCTCTGGGACGTATTTGTACTGAACCTGAAGGAAGATCCTATCGAAAACGTACTCGTCAACTCCAAAGGGTATGGAGAAGTGGAAGGTGAACCAATGAAAACCACAACACTCCGCCATTTTTTTAATGAAATAGCTCCACAATCTGCCATGTTGCTGGAACCGATACAGACCAAACTCTTTGAAATTGCCAACGAGTTCTGGATCAGTTTTTCTTACGACGGCTACATGTACGATAAAAAGTATGTTTTTGTCCGGGGAAGTATCACCGAAGAAAACTTCACCGCTATCCCCTTACTCGAAAAAAGAGGGGTTATGATTAAATAGAGCTTAGTTCCCGTCTCAATGGGTGAGAACCTCAGGCAAGCCTGATGCTGACGCCCGCAATCCTATTTTATGAAAGGAAAAAAAGTGAATGAATCGGCCACTACCATGACCGAAATGGTCATGCCCAACGACACCAATCCACTGGGCAACCTGATGGGGGGTAATCTGATGAGATGGATGGATATAGCCGGTGGCATTTGTGCCGGCAAGCACTGCGAGGCCTACGTCGTTACGGCGTCTGTCGATCATGTTTCCTTTCACCGGCCCATTCCGCTCGGAGAAATTGTCACCTTGCAGGCAAGACCCACCCGGTCATTCAACACTTCTGTAGAAATATTTGTGGAGGTTTTTGCTTCCGATATCAAAGGGCATAAGCCAAGAAAGTGCAATCATGCTTATTTCACTTTTGTGGCACTGGACGATAGAACCAAAAAACCAAAACCCGTCCCCAACGTCATCCCTCTGACCGGCGAGGAGGAACAATTATATGAAAGTGCTATTCGGCGAAGAGAGGTACGGTTGGTCCTGAGCGGACGCATGAAGCCTTCGGAAGCTAATGAACTGAAAACCTTTCTGGACGCATATTGATCCCCTTAAGACATACTGTTGTACATTAGATAAAGAAGAACCATCAAGACGAGTACAGAAACTCCGACGATCGTGAAGAATTTTTTGTTGTCGCGTTGATCTGCGACTTCTTTTCTTTTTTTCTTTTTAGTTGACATATCCTGTTGTTGAATGTGGCTGAATGCTGACAGGGCCTTTCCCCGGCGATATTTCACATCTTTCCATGCATCTGTATTTCAGGAAGCACAGAAGAGCAATCATTCGAGTTAAAGGCGCATAATTGATTGCCCAAATTAATCATTTGTATGGAAAAGAAAAAAACTCATTTCTGATAGAACTCAACAATATGGTATGGGAAGCTGCTTTTCAATCAATCATTCGCTTTGTGTGAAATTTACAGCATCGCCCTTTTGCGGTTGCTCATTTTTTCATGACGATCATCAGTCCGTCACGAATCGGTAGTAATAAATTTCTCACACGGTTATCATCATTTATTTTTTGGTTAAAAGCCTTGAGCATTTCCGTGTCCTTATCTCCCGGTGAATCAACTACTTTCCCGCTCCACAATACATTGTCGGCCAGGATGATACCTCCAGGTTTTACTTTATCAAAAACCAAATCATAGTGCAGCAGGTATTCCCGTTTGCCCGCATCTAAAAATACCAGATCAAACTGTTCATCAATGGCAGGGATGATATGAAAAGCATCTCCGACATGATGCCGCACCTTATCTTCAATGGCAGCCAGGCGAAAATATTTTTTTGAAATAAATGACAGTTCGGGATTCACTTCAATAGTGTGCAGCCGCCCGCCTTTTTTTAATCCACTGGATAAACAAAGTGTGCCATATCCGGTGAATGTTCCGATCTCCAGGATTGATTCGGGCTGGAGCCACTCGCTTAAAAAAGAGAGCAACAAGCCCTGCAAATGTCCGGACATCATTTGGGGAGCAAGGGTTTTCAGGTGGGTTTCTCTTTCCAGCTTTAATAAAATATCGCTGGGTGGAGAAGATAATTTTTCGCAGTAAGCAGTTATTCTTTTTAAATCCATGATTTTATCGCAAGAGATTAATTCAAGTTCTTAAACTTAAATCATCGACAGCATTCTGGCAGACCGGTTTTTCACTTCACTGTGCAGCGGACCGAAGAAACATACAGAAAAACCAGATCAGGGCACCAAAAAATAATCCACGAAAACGGGAGAGGATGCTACATTATTCAGGGGCGAATCTACTTCAGTTGAGATCAACCTGCAAGGCGATTTTCAGGAGTTCAACCATATTGTCCACTTCGAGTTTCTGTTGAATACGTTTCCGGTGCGTATCAACGGTCAGTTTGCTGATATGGAGTTTGTCAGCAATCTCCTTTGACGTACACCCTCGGACGATGTGTTTTATGATCTCCTTTTCCCTCTCGGACAGGCGGGCAAATTTTAATTGGCTTTTCAATCGCTCGTTTTCTACCGCCAACTGTTTTAGAACTTCATTATTTTTCAAAGCGCCACTAATCTCATCAGCGGCACCCAGCGCAGCGTGTACTTGTTTGAATACTTTTCTGTGAAACGCCAGCTCGGCAGACAGTGCCTGGTTTTGTTGGCGGAGGTAAGATATTTCATGGTTAAGTTGTTCGCTTGACTTGGGATATTCTGTCATGTTATTAAAGTTTTCCTGAATGAATAAATATGAAAACCTCCCCAGCGACTTTTGCAAATAAGCAACGAAACATTTGGATGTACAGGACGTAATTTGCTTAATTATTCGCAAATGAGTAATTTGCACTGATTTTCCTGAAACCGATTTTTATAGCAGACATCCCACCTAAGTGTAGTTATTGATCTATAATTGGATACGACTGCATTTTCACCCTGTTAATTCTTTAGGCAGGATCCACCTTCATTACGCTCGTCGGTTTCTGAATCTCGCTGCATGCACATCGAAATGCTCTTATTATGTATTTGAACAAAAACTCATTCCCATGAACAAACAACGACAAAACATTAAAATTTTCATCGCCGATGATCATCCCGTCATTGCCTATGGCGTAAAGTGTATGACTTCGGGCTACCCTGAAATATCGGTTGTCGGGTCGGCATCTTCAGGGGCGGATATGTACAAACTGTTGCCCAAGGCCCGCCCGACCATCCTTCTTCTCGACCTCAACATTCCCGGCACCGATTTTTATGACAATATTAACTGGGTCAAGGAACAGATGCCCTGGGTCAGGATCATCGCTTTCTCGGAATACCACAACCCCGACCTGTCAAAATCACTTTTCAATGCCGGCGTAAAAGGTTTCATTGCCAAAGAGTCGTCTCCACAAGAACTGATTGAAGGTATCCTGACCGTCACCCGAGGAGAAAACTATATTGCCTTGCCCGCCAATGCACAAACTGATATCAACTGTCATCAAGGCCAAAGCGGTTTCCAGGACGATTTCCGAAAAAGGCTGACACTCTCCCGCCGGGAACAAGAAATACTGGAATTGATCAGTAAGGGCTTCAGCAGCCAGGTTATTGGCAAAACGCTTTACATCAGTAAGCATACCGTTGAAACGCACCGGAAAAACATTTTACGGAAGTTGGATTTCAACACCAGCACAGAACTCGTTAAGTTCGCTGTCCAGCAAGGTTTGGTATAAAACGTTGAAATGATTGATGACTTTGGCTGCCGTTTTGAGGCACGTCTGCATCAACTTGGATTTTGCATCGCCCCAAAATTGTCTGTTCACCTATCGTTTCAAAACGTAGGCATGTATCTGCTGGTTATCCAGTTTTTTCACCAGAGAAAAAGCTTCTTTTTTTGTGTCGTAGGTTTGCACAAAAACAGCGTATAACCCATTCCGCTCCTGCCGGACAATACTCGATTCCAGGTAGCCTTTCTCCATAAGTTCTGAAGCTCTCCTCACAGCATAGTTGTGATTCGCAAAAGTACCTGCGATGACAGCATAAGTCCCCTCTTTATAATATTCATCTTTTAATGTCTCCTCCGGGGCCACGTCTTTATTCTTACTGCCAATCAATGGAGCAGTTGGCTGGCCGCCTTTATTCATATTGGCCTGTTCTTCTTCTTCATAGGCAACCGTTTCGGCGGAATAATTGTCGCTTTCCGACAACGGAGCAGCCGCTATTGGGACAACGCCTTCCGGCGACGTTCCTATTTCCAATATTTTAATCTCCGTCCGGCGATTGAACTGGTGCTCTTCCTCGGTGCAGGCTACCCCGTCAACGCAATTGTTCCTGATTTGACTTTCTCCGTAGCCTACCGGCTCCAGCCGGTCAGCGGCGATTCCTCTGGAAACAATATATTTTTTGACACTCTTTGAACGACGAAAAGACAGGTCCTGGTTATACGCTTTGGCTCCTCTTGAATCCGTATGGGATGCGAGTTCTAATTTCAAACCGGTTAACTGGTTCATCAACCCTACCACCTCGTCAAGGTCGGGATAGGCATCAGGACGCAGGGATGCATCATCAAAATTGAAATAGATATTAGGCAAGCGGATAGTCATACCGGCGTAGATGGGTGAGCCGCCCAGGTACAACGGCAACTCGACCCGACTGTTTGCTTTATTGCACGGTGCTCCTTTCGTGCTGATGATTCCGGGAGCTGATGAGACATTATCTTTCTCAGCATAAACGGAATAGGTCCGGTTGCAATCCACGCAATATTCGTAAAAGCCCGTAGCATCCGCATAAACGGTAATTGCTTCTTTGGTATCTACATCTATTATTTTTACGGCTGCTCCGGCCACTGGTGCTCCCAGCCCCTCTCTCAGCACTTTTCCCGACAAGGCAACACAATCAACCGCTTTTTGCAGTGTGACGCTGAGGTTGTCCAGGTCGGTATCTTCCGATACGGCAATGTATTGAGGCAAATATCCTTCTTTGGCTACTTTCACGACGTAATTACCTCTTCTCAGTGGTATGTCGGCCTTGCCATTTGCTCCGGTCTCTGCGGTTTCACCAAGGTCTTTTGCATTGACATCGAGAATAAAATTACCGTCGCCATCACCCGGGCTTAACTTCACTATTTGTCCGTCGGCGTCGGAGAGAGGAATATCTTTAAAGTTGATTGCACTGATTTTCACACCAGCCATTGGGTTTCCATCCTCGTCCTGCACGACCAGTCCATCCAGATTTTTCCCGGTACTGACCACGGGAGAACTTGCCTGGTTTTCGATATAAAATTTATAAATATCATCACCGCCAAAACCACCGCTACGATCCGATGAAAAATAACCGTTTTTGTTGTCTCTGTCAACGATAAACCCGAAGTCGTCTTCCGGAGAGTTAAAAGGTATATTCAGATTGACGGGCATCCTCCATTCTTCCGTTTGAAAGTTTTGCTTTGTATAAAACAGGTCGAGGTTACCGAATCCGCCATGTCCGTCCGATGAAAAGTAAAGCGTTTTATCTGCTGCAATAAAAGGAAACACCTCATTTCCAGCGGTATTAACTTTTTCTCCCAGGTTGATCATTTGCGACCACTTGCCATCTATCTGGTACACAGCATACAAGTCCATTCCTCCGTATCCTCCCGGCACGTCGGAAGAGATAAAGATGACATCCTCATCGGGCGAAATGGTTGGATGGCAGTAATTATAGTTTACGTTATTAAAAGGTAGCTTCTGGATGTCTCCCCACACGTTCTCTTTCTTACTGGCCGAATAAATCTGTAGCTTCTTGTAGCCATCAGGGGCCTTTTCCTGGCTTTCATTTTTGGTAAAAAATATGGTATTGGCCGTACGGTCGAACGTAACGGGTCCTTCGTGAAGCCTGAAAATCAGTTCATTGGCAAGTGGTTGGGGGGCACCGAGAAACCCTTCTTCGTTCCGTTGCGAACGGTAAATGGACATAATATTTTTCCCTCCAATATTTTTGTCTTTTACTTCGTAAATAAGGCTTTCGTGCCTGGTCGAGATAAACACAATCCCGTCTTTGTAGAATACGGGGCTAAATTCCAATTCTTCTGAGTTGACTCCCCGCTCATTGCTCACCACAACCAATTCTTCTGACAAAGGAATCTGGGCAAACAGCTCAACAGAGACTGAATGCAGTAAAAAAATCGATAATGCAATAAAATTTTTCATAGTTGTTCTAGTGTGATTCTGTTCAACAGACACCCAGATTCCAAGTGGGGGGAGCCAAGAAAACAGGCACCTGACTTCAATGTTATTTTTTCTTAAAATACCGGGGGTTTTCAAGATTTCCTTTTTCACTTCTCAAATCGTAACGAACGACCAGTTCGATCGATCCTGAAGAGTAATCTTTTATGTCTGAAAGGGTCAGGTCGTAAGAAAGGCCTGCCCCAATGTTTTGATTAAACTGATAAAACGCCAACAAATCAACACTTTCTCCAACTTCCCCAACGCTGCCACCTCCTCCGGTGCGATACGTTATACCACCTGTCAGCATTTTTTTATAGCGAACCATGACGTTAACATCGGCATCAACGGGTGAATGATCGACCCATTTGATCAGCATATTGGGCATTATTTCGACATCATCCGTTGCGGGAATTACAGCGCCTAATGTAAAATATCGGTGTGGGAATGCTTTAGCTTGATTATCTACTAAATCATTAAAACTAAGATTGTTGGGATATAGTTGTGGGGAAGAGGCTCCGAAGTAAAAAATGTCTTTGTAAGTGAGGTATAAACCTACGCCAACATTTCCAGAATACCTGTCGTCAAACTCTCCATCGCTCAAAGATGGGTCTACTTGTGAGACGGTAATTACCCTTGGATCTGAAAAATCAATGCCAAGATATTCCAAAGTGGCCTGTAATCCTAATCTTAGATCAATTTCCTGCGTTATTCTCAGGTTGTAAGAATAGGCTGCCGAGCCAAACCAGGTGTAAGAAATCCCAATCCCCTGACGGGAAATAGTGCCCCCTACTCCGGCGCGTTGGTTCATGACAGGCGTTTGAAAACTAATGAGTTGGGAGTTGGGCGCCCCTTCAAATCCCAGCCACTGACTTCTGTGCAATGCCGTAAAGGAAGCGGTATTCCGGCTCCCCACATATCCGGGATTGTACATTTGCTGGTTGTAAACAAAATTTGTAAAATGCTGCTCTTGCTGACTGAAAGCAGTAACTGAAAACAGCAGTATTATAATGGATGTCAATATCTTATTCATATCAATGATGGTTTAGTTGTTGGTTGTTGGGGGGATACACGATGCCACCCAACAACCAACGTCGCAAATTTTATCGGTGAATAACAACAAAGCCTTTTTCCGCAGGAGATGAGTTGTCGCATTTAAAAATATAGAAGTACGTTCCATCCGGTACGTCTTTACCGTTAAATGTACCTTCCCAGGTATTGTCGTATGGAGCCGCTTCGAACACCTGATCGCCCCATTGATTAAAAATATACAGCTGATTGTTTGGACACCCGCCAAGTTCCAAACACGAAATCACAAACGGGTCGTTGATTCCGTCGTTGTTTGGTGTAATGACCGTTGTCGCAATACATTCGTCAACGGGGTATCTCACCAGAATGGTTACAAATGCGATGTCGCATAAATCAGGGCATTCTTCATAGCATATCTCATAGGCCATAACATCTGTTTCCCGGAAACCATTGTCGGGTACGTAGGTGAAGACCCCCTCTCCATTGTAGGATACATTCCCGTGTGCAGGATTTTGTTTTACCTCAATGGTATAATTGTCGGTAGACAAAACATCATTCACCACGACATTGAAACTCTGTGGGGCATCAACAATCCCCACAACCGTTTCGTTATTGGCCACCGGTGCTGTAATCAAGGTTACCAGCGTATCATCGCTGGAGGTACACCCGTCTACGTCAACTGTGACCGAATAAGGCGTGGATGCAGCAATCGCTGAAGTCACCGGACAACGTTCGTTTGAAAAGACGTTACCGAAAGGATCTCTCCAGGTGTAAACGGCACCTGCCATGTCGGGCTCCGCACAGAAGAACAGATCGCCTCCCTCACACGGATCACTGAGCAGCTCTGCAGTCACTTCACCTATCATGCCCGTCACTTCCAGTTGCAGGGTTCCGATGCTGATGCACTGACCCAGACTGCCCGTAATTGACACCGAGTAAAGACCTGAGCAGGCGGAGGTTATGTTCGGAATTTCCAAAACATCACCTGATTGTACGCCACACGGGCCGTCCCATTCGTAGATGTTACCTCCAGCCACAGAAGACAAAGTAACTGTTCCCGTCCCATCTACACAGGTAATGTCACCGGATACACTGATATCCACGTCCAGAGGCGCTTCTACCGTAACGGTTACAAACGTAGTATCGGACAAACAACCAAAAACATCGTACTGAACACCATACCCGGTTGTCGTCATAGGTTGGATCGGGTTACCAAGCATCGTCGCACATGATACCTGGACTCCATTTTCGTAGCATAAAATATTGGCGCCGAAAGGCGTATTGGTCAAAAACAAAGTTGTTGAACCACCCATGCAGATCACATTATTCGTCACCTGTAAAGCAGGGTTTACAGGCTTTTCGGTAATATCCAGATTAACCGTTTGCGTAGTAGCACATCCGATGGACGACGCTGCGGTTATTTCATACAGTCCGGAACAATCTTCTGTCACGTTCGACAGGGTAAATAGCGAGTCCGACTGGGTAGCGGCACAGTTGCCATTTACATCGATAGACCACGAGAGCCCGGCGGTGCTGGTAACCCCTTCAATGGTGATGTCGCTGGTGCCATCAACGCAATCTGTTTCTCCCACCACGTTCAGGGTGAAAGCAGGATAAGCTTCCACTTCCACTACCCATTCGGCAGAATCCGAAATACAACCACCCTGAGTTACATAGAAATAATAAGTGTAGATGCCTGGTACTGCCGGGTTTGCCTGGTTGTTGTGGTTATTGATGTTATTAAGCCCTGCAGTTGCCAGATCGGGGCTGGCCGACCAGTTGTAGGTGATGCCGGGCCCTGCGAACTCTTCGCCATCCAAAAGGATCGGATCCCCGATACAAGCCTGGGTTTTATTCCCGGTCAAATCGGGCGTTTTGGGCGTAGCACTGATTTCTATAAA
>JBFIJS010000053.1:0-12130 GCA_041600595.1 Saprospiraceae bacterium
GCCATTCCACTCCAGCGGGTGATATGAAATGTTTTTTCAATGCCTCGGGTGTGCCAAACGTACCACCCGTACACTCCTATTGCCACATAAAAAATGTAAAGGATGGTTTCGGAATACAATTTTGTATGAAACATCAAAAGTGCCCCTAAAGCAGAGCCGGCAATGCCGCAGACCCAGCACCAGATGTTCTCCCGCATGAGGAGCAGAAGGTAGAGCAGATTGAGGAGAACGGAAATAATTTCAATGGTTTGTAACCAGTCCATGTTATTATTAAGGTGTAGAAAATCAGTCGGCAAAGATGGTGCTTTGGGTGCGGTTTTGGGGTATATTTGAAGTTGGAATCAAGAAATCAACTAAAATCTCATCATCCAATGCAGACAATCAGCAGCAAACTCAGCCTTCCCTTCCTCCTCTTTTTACTTTCCTTCCTTTTTATCCTGCCAGCCTGCAAAAAGAAAGAGGTCGTGCGGGCCAGGGAAATTCCCGAAGCGGTCAAGAGCTACGTTTATGCCTACACGGCAGGGGTTATTTCGAAAAATGAACCAGTACGGGTGCGCTTTTCCAGTGCGGTGGCAGGAGCCGAACAGATCGGCCAGGAGGCCGACAGCGATATCCTGAAATTCAAGCCTTCGATCAGTGGTACATCTTATTGGGAAGATGACCATACCCTGCGTTTTGAACCTAAAAATGGCTGGAAATCGGGTGCCGCTTACATTGGCCTGGTGGACCTGAGCGAAGTCTTCGACAATCTGCCCAAAGAAGCACGGAATCTTGAGTTCGATTTCCTTGTGCGTGGGCAGGGGCTTAGTCTCGAAGTGACTTCCGTGCGGTCCTACGACACAAACGACTTGTCCCGGCAATCCCTTTCCGGGTTTATTGCTACCAACGATGCCGCCGAAAGCAGCGAAGTAGAGAGCTTGCTGTCCGCCAAACAGGATGGCAGGAAGCTTCCCCTGGAATGGACCCACAGCGAGGACGGCAAAAATCACCAGTTTTCTGTTTCAGAAATCAAGCGCAGTGAAACAGCATCGGAGGTGGAACTGTCGTGGAACGGCAAAGCAATCGGCGTGGATGTCAGTGACAGGATGGTGGTTAAAATACCAGCCCTGGGCGATTTTTCCGTCACCACCGCCCGGGTGGTAAACGGTGATAATCAATATGTAGAATTACTATTTTCCGATCCGCTTGATCCAACCCAGAACCTCAACGGGTTGATCACGACCCGGGCAGACAACGGCGATGATTTTGAATTTCAAAACCAAAATGTGCCGCTCGGCTTCAGCATCGACGACAACCGGGTGCTCGTTTACCCACAGCGTCAGTTGGCAGGTGAACAGGTTTTTGAAGTACGCCCCGGTATCCGCAACTCCGAAGGGGCCGGCATGACGAGACCATCAGTCTGGCAATTGGATTTTGAGCAGGAAAAACCCCGGGTGAAATTGGTCGGTCGGGGAGCGATCCTGCCCGCTTCCAAATCCGGTCTGGTGCTGCCATTCGAGGCCGTCGGACTCGAAGCAGTTGAGGTTGAGGTGTTTAAAATTTACAACAATAATATTCTGCAGTTCCTGCAAACCAGTGAACTGGATGGAACCAGCAATTACGAAATGCAGCGTGTCGGCAGAGTCATCCGCCGCCAGATGGTTCCGCTGCAAGGACTGAACCCCGGTGCCAATACGGCCAAATGGTCGCGGTATGCCCTGGATCTGAACAAACTCTTTGCCGCCGACCCCAGTGCTATTTACCAAATCAGGATCGGCTTCCGGCCCGAATACACCAACTACCAATGCCAGAATCGCAAAGGTGACACCAACCTCAAGGAGGTCAGCAAGCAGAGCAATGTGGATGAAGATGGAGAAATCCGCAGCTTTTGGGGCGACTACTACGGTATGAATGGTTACTACGAAGGCTTCCGCTGGCAGCATCGGGAGAACCCCTGTTTTCCGGCGTATTACAACTCCGAAAACTTTGTGGCGACCAACGTTGTTTCGTCCAATTTGGGTATCACTGCCAAAAGCGGTTCCTCCGATAATAACCTGGAATACCCGATGTTTGTCGCCGTCGCCGACCTGCAAGATGCCGAGGGCGTGGATGCTGCGGCGCTCGAATTTTACGACTACCAGCAACAACTCATCAGCACGGCGGTCACCAATGGGGACGGGATTGCAGAAGTTGTTTTGTCCAAAAAACCTTTCCTGATCATTGCCAAAACCGAAACGGACCGTGGTTACCTTAAAACCGGCGACGGGAACTCCCTGTCTCTCAGCCGGTTCGATGTGGCCGGTACCGAAAAGCAAAAAGGCCTGAAGGGATTCCTGTACGGCGACCGCGGCGTCTGGCGGCCGGGCGATAGTCTTTTCCTCAACTTTATCCTCGAAGATAAAGAAGCGAAATTGCCCATCAATTATCCGATCTCTTTTGAATTGACCGACAGCCGCGGGCAGGTTCAGTACAAAACCGTCACTACCAGAAATGTGGAAAATGTTTATCCTCTGCCCGTGGCCACCAGCACCGATGCCCCGACCGGCAACTGGCTGGCGGTGGTAAAAGCGGGCGGTGCTACGTTTACCAAAAATCTGAAAATAGAGACGGTCAAGCCTAACCGGTTGAAAATTGACCTGGATTTTGGCAAAGAAAAACTTTCCGCTGCCGATGAACCTTTCGCCGTGAACCTGCAGGTCAACTGGCTGCACGGTGCGGCCGGCAAAAACCTCAAAACGGTTGTGGAGGCTGAAATGCGGCAGGTGAATACGCAGTTTGACAAATATAAAGACTACGAATTCGACGATCCGGCCAGGAATATTTACTCGGAGCCCATGGTCATTTTTGATGGCTACACCGATGCTGGTGGCCGGGCCGGTTTCCAGGCCAACCTGTACAATAAAAACACCCTCGCTCCCGGCATGCTGCAGGCCAATTTCCGCACCCGGGCCTTTGAAAAAGGCGGTGACTTTAGTTTTAAAAACAGCTCCATGCCTTACAGTCCTTATGCCTCCTACGCCGGCATTTTGATTTCCAAAAATCAGTACGGCGAAAAACGGATGGATATTGGGAAAGAGGGAAAGATCAAATTCAGTGCGGTCGATGAAAACGGCCAGCCATTATCCAATAAAAACCTGACCGTCGGCTTGTACCGTGTCGAATGGCGCTGGTGGTGGGACAGTGACGGTGGCGGCAGCTCGCAATACAATTCTTCCAACCACTTCAATGCCATGAGCAGTGAGGGCGTGCGGACCAGTGCCGATGGCACTGCCGCCTGGGAGGTTAAAGTCAGCAACTGGGGCCGGTACCTCGTCCGGGTTTGTGATCCGGAGTCGGGCCATTGTTCCGGTGATTATTTCTATGCCGGTTACCCCTGGTACGGCGATGACGGCAACAGCATCGCCCAGCGGCAAGAAGCGGCCATGATGACTTTTTCGGCCTCCAAAGAAAAATACCAGGTCGGGGAAAATATCGAGCTGACGGTTCCGGCCGGGGAGGATGGCCGGGTGCTGGTGACCCTTGAATCGGGCTCGAAAGTGATCAATTCCTTCTGGAAAGATGTGGATCAGGGGGAGAATAAAATCAAGTTTAAAGCGACGGCCCCCATGGCACCGACGGTTTACGCACACGTCAGTTTGATTCAGCCGCACGGCCAAACCAAAAATGACCTGCCGATCAGGATGTACGGTGTGATGCCGGTCAAGGTCGAAGATCCCGAGACGGTACTCACGCCCGTAATGAAAATGCCCGATGAATTGAAACCGGAGCAGGAATTCACCATTGAGGTCAGTGAAACCAATAATGAACCCATGGCCTACACCATTGCTGTGGTGGATGAAGGGTTGCTGGGCCTGACCAATTTTAAAACCCCCGATCCGCACGCCGCTTTGTATGCAAAAGAGGCACTTGGTGTGAAGACCTGGGACGTTTATGATTACGTGCTGGGGGCTCATGGCGGTGAATTGGAGCGAATCCTCAGTATCGGTGGCGATGGCGAGATCAATGCCCCCGCCGAGCGGAAAAATGCTAATCGTTTCCGGCCGGTAGTGCTGAATGCCGGCCCCTTTTATATGGATGGCGGCAAGAAAAAGCACACCCTGAAAATGCCCAACTATGTGGGGGCCGTAAGGGTCATGCTGGTCGCTGCCAATGCGGACGCAGCGTATGGCAAAGCCGAAAAATCGGTACCGGTCAAAAAACCACTGATGGCCCTGGCGACCCTGCCCAGGGTGCTCGGAATTGGTGAAACCCTCCGGCTTCCCGTCAGCATTTTTGCCATGGATAAAAAAGTGCAGAATGTGGATGTACAACTAGTGGAAACAACGGGCCTGGTTCGAATAAAAGGCGGCCAGACCAAACAGCTCCAATTCAGCAGTCCCGGTGAAGACCTGGCTTATTTTGACCTGGAGGTGGGAAAAACAATCGGCATTGCCAAATTCAAGGTGAGTGCCTCGGGTGGTGGTGAAAAATCGACCCAGGAGCTCGAAATTGACATCCGAAACCCCAATCCATACGTCACCAATGTCTATGCCGGCACCCTGCAACCCGGCGAGAAATGGCAGCAGGAAGTCATACTGGCCGGTTCTCCGGGTACCAACAAGGGCTTTCTGGAAGTGTCGAGCATCCCGCCTCTGAAGTTGGGCGAACGGCTGGAATACCTGCTCAGCTATCCGCATGGTTGCATCGAGCAAACCACCTCGGCGGGTTTTCCGCAACTTTACGTTGGTCAGTTGATGGAATTGAACAGTGAGCAAAAGGCGCTCGCTTCGCAAAATGTAAAGGCGACGATTGACCGGTTGAAAAACTTTCAACTAACAGGGGGCGGCTTTACTTATTGGCCCGGCAACGATTACGATGCCTGGGGGACCAATTATGCCGGCCATTTTCTGCTGGAGGCTAAAAACGCCGGTTATGCGGTTTCGCAGAATGTGATTGACCGTTTTGTGAAATTCCAGGCGACTGCCGCCCGGCAGTGGAACCCCGATCTGCGCGGCACCGGCAACAACAGTTGGATGGCCATCGATCAGGCTTACCGCCTTTATACCCTGGCACTCGCCGGAAAACCGGAACAGGGCGCCATGAACCGACTCCGGGAACTGCCCAATATCGGGAATGAAGCCAAATGGCGGCTCGCCGCTGCTTACGCACTGACCGGCAAAAAGGAGGTGGGACGACAGCTGGTAGAGTCGGTTCCGGTAAAGGTTCAGCCTTACGACTACTGGGGAAATACTTACGGCAGCAGCCTGCGCGACGAAGCGATGATCCTGGAAGCGCAAGTGCTGGTAGGGGATATGGAGAATGCCGCGGCCAATTTGTACCACATCGCAGAGCAACTTGGCGGCAATTACTGGTACAGTACCCAAACCACGGCTTTTTCGCTGGTGGCTATCGGAAAGTTTCTCGGCAAAAATAAAGTCTCCGACGAGTTTAAGTTTCAATACCAGCTTCCCAGTGGCCAGACGGTGGATGCCGGCAGTAAAACCCCGGTCATGCAAATCGAAGTGCCAACTGACCTGGGCGGTCGGGCGGTTTCGGTAACCAATACTGGCGGTGGCGTCCTTTTTACCCGTCTGATCATGACCGGGCAGCCGCAGACCGGTGCTGAAACGGAGGCATCCAATCACTTAAAATTGCAGGTGGCCTACCGCACCAATAATGGCGAACCCATCGATCCGGCGCGCATCGCCCAGGGCACCGATTTTATCGCTGAAGTAACGGTATCGCACCCGGGAACCCGGGCCATGAATTTTTCCGAAATGGCGCTCACGCAAATTTTTCCCTCCGGTTGGGAAATTCTGAATGCCCGCCTGTACAATTTTGATGATTTCAGTAACACGAATATTCCCGAGTACCAGGATGTCCGGGACGACCGGGTCTTTTCCTATTTTGATATCCGACGGGGTGAACGACAAATCTACCGCATCCGGTTGAATGCCGCCTACCCGGGCCGGTATTACCTCCCTGCGGTAAGCTGTTCGGCCATGTACGATGAGTCGGTGCACGCCAGGGTGCCTGGCCGATGGGTAGAAGTTACCGGTGAAATGGAGTTGTGATGTTGGGGAAACCAGGGCGACCTGTAGCCTGGGGATACGACCAGATGTGATTAGTCTCTCTGGGATTTCGTTTGCAAAAATGGTTCAGTCGGTATTCTTTCGTTGATTGCAGTCAATTTAACTTTCAGTAAAAGGCGAAGCGGAACTATTGCCCAAAATTGGCATATCCTGCTTCGCCTTTTTAATATCGGATAAATACGCTCTCAGGCAAACAATAGTATAAAATGGGGACAGGATACGATGCTTTTCAACTCAGCCCCAATAAGGTGTTGCCCTCAGGGGCAGGTTCGAACGATGTGAAAAAAGAGATGATGCTGCCCCCATTGTAGGAATTTAGTTTTCCTGTACTCAGAATTTTATTGTGAGGCATAAAAATTAAAATCGGTAAAAAATCACAGAAAAAAAGGCAATCCGCAGGTATAAAAGCGATCCGCCACAAATGACTGCAAAACACCCTGTCACAGTTCCTGGCAAAAGGAAATAAACAGCGGAAAAAAAAGTGATTTGGCACAAAAGCGGCAAAGAACTTGTAAAAATGACAGGTATAGAAAGTTACTCCCCCCATCAAAATAATTTTCCAAAACAATACAATCAGACTAAACATGAATAGCACTAAATTTTTCTTCCTTATCATCTTCTTTTTCTCTACTCAAGTCGTTTCTTATGCTCAAACTGAGCTCAATACGATCAGCCCCGAGGCCGGCGTAACGACCACATCAGTGACGGAAGATTCAATGGAAGAAACAACAGTGGCGATCATTGAAAATAACGCTGTTACGACAGAATCAAACACCACATTAAGCACGGGATCAAACATCACAAACACAACATCAAGCCCGTCAAATGATTACGTATTTTATTTTAACCACAAACAGTTCATGCGTCCGATAGTACGCAAAACCGCTTTGTGTTAAATATGACTTGCTTTACACCTATTTTTTAAACAAAAACAAAACACTATGATGCAAGACCGATCTTATTTCTGGGTCTAAATTTTCACCTTAACCCATAATAACAAATTTTCACCACGACGCAATATTTGGCCACTGCCGCATATTGCGTTTTTTTTTGTGCTGGTGAGAACAGAAATAGAGTAACAGTCAGGAAGAGGAAGCGAGTCGGCGGGTGGTGAATTGGTGGTCCCAAACAGATTTACCGCTGCCTGCCCGAATGCCTGGTCGTTTTACGGCCTGGTTAATTTTAATATTTATAACTTTTTGCTCAGGGTGATGTTGTTGCTGGAAGATTGTCGTTTGATACAGCAGGTCAACACAAAAGGTGTAGAAAATACGAAATGGAGGCGAGCGCCTTCTCGTTTTTCCACCAGGCACAACCTGAATAATTGTCTCAGACCGCCTGTAAAAATCACTAAAAACAGATCATGAAATTACATAAAGTAAACGAGTGGGACGCTAACCAAAGCCAGATGCTTTCCATCAACCTGAAAAACCTGAAACTCATCTTTAACGCCATCTCCATGGACGTGCACAGCGACCCGAATCCGGACCCGGACAAAATCAAACTGATGCACCGTATTGATAAGTTGATTGAGGATAGTTAGTTAGCAGGTGTGGATTTTTTTTTTAAATATGTAGAAAGGAAAACTACCCCCTTTTCCCTCCGGCAATCCATCAGCGGCAGGCCGTCGGGTGATGATGGCAAAAAGTATTTACCGGCTTACCGGTGAAGCCGACATGCCAATAAATTTCGGCAACCGGATCAGACATCGATTTTTTGCTCCACAGCTTCCAGCCGCTCGTCAATACCCCGTTGCTCGGCTTCCAGTTTTGCAATCTGCTTTTCTTCCCTGGCAATCATTTCATCAAAACTCTCAAAGTTGGCGTCTATTTTTTCTTTGATACCCGTGACGTAGGTTTTGAGTTTTTCGGATAAATCCGTTTCCATCGACAGCCTTCCTTTAGCGATTTCTTTGCGGTAGCCATCCAGTATCTTTTTCCTTTTGGCGGCGGAGGTAAAGCCGGCGAAGAGCACCCCGACAGTTGTGAGCACCCCACCCGTAATATCAAAAACGGACATTTTGGTGACGGCAGCGAGGATGATGCCGACCACTGCCAGCCCGCCACCGGTAGCCACAGAACCGGTGCCCGGGCTTTTGTCGGGAAAGAGGTCATCGGCGGTAAAATTTTCCGGCCGGTTGAGGAATTTGGTGAAGGTATCCTGCAACTCCGCCATGACGTTGGCCCGGCGTTCGGCGATGTCACTGAAAATATCGTGGTTGTTTTTCAGAATGGTTGTACTGCTGTGGATCTGCTGATCGATCATTTTGGCCATCTGCTGGATCGAGTCGGCGAGGTCGGCCACGTTATCGTTCAGCTTGCTTTGGAGTTCGAGTTGCAGATCGCGGTCGAGGTTGGCAGCCAGCGACTCAAGCCACTCCTGGGCACTTTGTTTTTTGGAAAACATGCTCGTAATGCTCCGTTTGAGCAGGGAGAAAAAAGAGAGACCGGCGGAGAGTTCCTCCTCCTTCTCCCGGGTGATGCGGTCGTAGCCGGCCACGAGGTTTTCGACCAGCATGTCCACTTGCCGCAGAGACTTTCCCTCCTGCTTTATCAGGGTTTGCGATACATTTTTGCGAAAGGCCATATCGACCTCCCATTGTTTGCGGCGATCGGCCATACCTTTGGCGATGCGTTCGTTGAGGTTGCGGGAAGTATCGATACTGTTTTGCAGTTTCAGAACGGGCGCTTTGCCGCCGGTGATGTTTTCGGTAATGTATTGCCGCAGGGGGGCAAACCCACTATCCATCTTTTTGATCGTTGGTTCGGGAAGCAAATCGAGGTCCATTGGTGGTGGTTTGATGCCCTCCTGCTCCAGCAGGGCAGAAACGGCAAAGACCTGTGGATCGGCAATTCCTTTTTTCATGGCTTGTTCCCGCACACCATTGATATTGACCTGCAGGTCGGCCTCATTCAGCAGGTCTTTTTGTTGTAAAATGAAAATAATCTTCCGCCGCCATTCCGTTTTGATGAAGTCGAAAAAGTCCCATGCTGACTGCCGGTAAGGATTTTTCGCCTCAAACACAAAAACGATCAGGTCGCTGGCCGGGATAAATCGCTCGGTGATTTCCTGGTGGTGCTCCACAATGGTGTTGGTGCCGGGGGTATCCACGATGGCTATTTCCTTTAAAATTTCGACGGGTTGGGTGATTTTTTTCAAATAGGGATTGATCACGATGACCTCTTCTTTTTCCCCCCAAACCACCTGCTGGATAGTATCGGTCATGGGTTGTGGAGCGACCTTACAAACTTCTTTTCCCGTTGATAATAAGGCATTTACAAAACTGCTTTTCCCTGCTTTTACCTCTCCGACGATGACAAACATGAATGGCTCGTTGAGGCGGTTGCGGAGGTCGCTGACGGTTTGGGCCAGCTCGTCGTGGCCGATCTCGATGGTCAGTCCGTGGAGGTCTTTGACGATTTCGTTGATCTGAGCCCGGAGGTGTTGCAGTTGGTCGTTGAGTATAGTTGCCATTTCGTTTTGATTACATTTGAAGGTTCCCCTTTGAGAGTCGTTCGGATGCTATCGGTCACTTTTTGGGCCTAACGAAGTTCAAAGCGGATGGGAAGGATGTAGCGAATCCTGGCCGGTTGGCCCTGCCTATTGAGCCCCGGCTCAAACCTGGGCAGCCGTTGTACCAGCCGAACCGCTTCCTCTCCGCAGCCGCCACCAATGTCGTTTTTATACTGGGCGCCGGTGACACTACCGTCTTTTTCAATGATAAACTCCACGGTGACAGTACCCTCTATCCTTTGGCGTTTGGCCCGGTCGGGGTAGTTCAGGTTGTTCTTGATGTATCTGCTGATGCTTCGATTGGTGCAGTTTCTTTCTTTCTCCTGGACCTCGTTCTTGCAGCCGGGGTAAATAGGCAGCCTCGATGCCGAAGTCATAGAGATGACTTCATTCGGGTTGTCTTCGGGAGGAGTTGGGGTAGTTGGTTCGTTATTTCCGTCTCTATTTGTTCGATTATCAGTAGGAGCAGTGCTCGGCGTGTTGGTCCGGTTAGTGCTTGGCGTTGTCTGTCTGTTGGTGTTTGGGCGCCTTGGATTTGTTCTTTCCGGGTTGGCTGGCACTGGTTGTGTCTCCAGATTATGTTCCAGGGAAATAATGGCTGAGGTGGCAGCATCGGCATACCTGCCCTCCGGGAATTTTTCCAAATAGTTTCGCATGGCGGCCAGGTCGTTGGCGGCCAGCGCCGACTCCCAGGCCAGCTTGTCGAGACTGTCGAGACTGTTTCGGGCTTTTCCGGCGAGTTGCCCGTCAGGGTGTTTTTCCAAAAAGTCTTTGATACTGGCCGGATCAGGATTGTTTTTCAACTGGTCCCAGGATCGTTGTTCGGCATTGTCCACCACTTTCGTATCGCCCGGGTTTTGATCGGGGTTCAGGGTGTTAAAAATGGCGAAGGCAGCTACCAACAGGACGGTCATGGCCGAGAGTATTGTCCCTAATTTCCGGAAAGAAGTGCCTGTTTTGGCGGGAGCCGGACTCGGTGCGGCCGGCATCGGCTGCGGTGGAAAAAATTCTTTGGTACCACCTCCGGAAGCCCCTTTTGTTTTTTGTCCGGCGGCTACCGCCATCGCAATGCCGGCCCTGGCAAACTCCTCGGACAGGCCGGTTTTTTCCGGGACGGTGGCAACGATCTCGACCTTTTCTTCCAACACCACATTTCGCTTGCGCTCAATACCATTTTTTATTTCGATAATGGAAATTTTCAGCACCAGATCGTGGATTCCTTCCGCAACAGGTTTTACAAAAAATATCCACTCCGTAAACAGGTCCTGATCGACAAATTGTACGGTGTCGTGGAGGGTCCGGATTTGGAAGGCATTTCCAACCGGATCGAGCAATTCTACCCCCATCACCTCCGAAATACGCAGGTCTTTCATCACGTCGCCCTCCTGTTTCTCCAGTCCCTGGGTGATCACAGAACGGTCGAAGGCCAGCCGCACGAGGCATTTGGTTTCCTCTTCTTTTTGCATCTGTTTGGGGATGCGGTAGAGCACCTCTCCGTTGTAAATATCAGGTTGGCCGTCCACTCCCTTTTTTTCGGCCGTGGCGAGGTGGTGTTCGACGAGACTGTCGATGAAGTCAAGCAGGTCTTTGCGGATTTTATTGAACTGCACCAGCGCAGCTTCATCCCCGATCACACCTTGTATTAATTGCCGGCTGACATCCTGGTAGCGTCCTTCCAGTAGCAGCAGGTCATTGTACTTGTCGGTGCCCTCGGCCAAAACCGCTTTGATCGCAGGAATAGCTACGTCAATCCCTTCTGGCAGGAGGAGCTTCAGTTCGTTCTTGATGTCGTTTAATGTTTTCATTATCAGGTAGAATGTTGTTTTACAAAGACTGGGAATGGTAGCTGGAAAGCATTTTTAGCATCGGGTTAAAATGCACCCGCCAGGACTTCTCCCAAAAGTAATTCCTTTCCCAAAGGTGGCAAAACTTAATAGTCGGGAATTAACAGGGTAGGGGACTGGCCAGGTATGAATCATCCCGGAGCTGCCTGGTTAGTCGCCGGCCCCGGTTACAATGCTTTGCCGGAGAACACTCCTTGCGGCCCGGCCATTGCAAAGCAGCAGATCGATGATGGACAGGTTGGGTACGAAGCCGTGCCGATCCTCAAAAACCTGCGGGTAATAGGATGGTTTGAATGTGGGGTCATCGACGGGGGTTTTGGGGTTGATCTTACCCCGCCAGTCGTCGATGCCGGCGTCGGGTTTGCGTTGGAACCCGGCGGTCATTTCGATCTTGATCTGAATGCCGATGGTGTCGATGAAATAGAGCAACAGATCGAAGTTGAAATCCCACATATACTCGTACCGCTTATTGACAAAATACTTTTTGAGGTCGTCCTGATAAAATTTGAAATACGGAGAATTGCCGTAGGCAGAAAGGATGGACTTCCAGTGGCGGCCGCTCCAGGGCTCGTCGTAGGCAATGTGCACGTCCCGGATGCGGGTGTTGTTGTTTTTTCCTTTACGCAGCGGAATGGACAGCATCTGCATGCCATTGACGCCCATGATGTGGCAGCGGTTGCGGTAGGAGCCCTTCGAGTAGTTTTCCTGGGCCTCCAGCAGTAC
>JBFIJS010000054.1:0-11903 GCA_041600595.1 Saprospiraceae bacterium
CCGCAGCAGCCGCCGACGATATTGACAAAACCACTTTCCGCAAAATCTTCAATATAATCGCACATTTCGTGAGGACTCTGGTCGTATTCGCCAAACTCATTGGGCAAGCCGGCATTCGGGTAGGCATGAACGTAGCAATCGGCGATGTTGGCCAGGTCCTCCAGGTGAGGTCTCATTTCCTTTGCACCGAGGGCACAATTCAGGCCAACACAGAACGGCCTGGCATGTTTCACCGAAATCCAGAATGCTTCCACGGTTTGCCCGCTGAGCGTTCGGCCACTGGCGTCGGTGATCGTTCCGGAGATCATGATGGGCAGTTTTGTTTGCCGCTCTTCAAACAACTGATCGATGGCAAACAAAGCGGCCTTGGCATTGAGGGTGTCAAAAATGGTTTCCACCAGAAAAATATCCACGCCACCATCCAGCAAGCCCCGGGCCTGGTCGTAATAGGCTTTGACGGCTCCGTCGAATGTGGCAGCCCGGAAACCTGGATCATTGACGTCGGGCGATAAGGAGAGGGTCTTATTCAGCGGTCCAAATGCTCCGGCCACAAAGCGGGGCTTTTCGGGCGTTTTGGCGGTATATTCGTCCGCAGCTTTACGGGCAGATCGTGCTGCGTGCAGGTTGATTTCGTAGGAGAATTCCTCCATTTCATAATCCGCCTGCGAATAAGCATTGGCATTGAAAGTGTTGGTTTCTATAATATCAGAACCCGCTTCCAGGTACTCCCGGTGAATGGCTTCGATAATCTGTGGCTGGGTCAATGACAACAAATCGTTGTTGCCCTGAATATCAGTATGCCAGTCGGCAAACCGGTCGCCGCGGTAGTCTGCTTCCGATAATTTATACCTTTGGATCATCGTACCCATAGCTCCATCCAACAAGAGGATTCGATCCCTAACGGCATTCTCTAAGGTCTTATTCATCAATCAATTATGTTTTGAAGGAAATGATTCAGGTTGGCTTTTGTTTTGGTTTCAGGCAAAAAAGTTGGGAGGCCGCAAAGGTAGAACTTTGCAAAGGTTATTTGCAAATGAAATACCTCTGTCACACATTTGCTAACCGCCGTTCTATCCTACCGCTGAACCCCGCAACCGGTCAATTGTTTAATCAACATGAAAAAGTTAACCTGCCTTCCTTTCTTATATTTTGCGCTTATGACCCATTCTCCTGCACAGGACTTATCCGTGCATCAGTGGCAAAACCGGCTGGTGTTATTATTTGCTGAGGATATATCTGACCCTGTTTTTCGTCAGCAACTGGCTGAACTGCATTCCGACCCGGAAGGGCTGAACGAAAGAAAGCTGCTGGTTTTCCAGATAACCCCTGAAAAATACCTGTCCGGGGATTCCACAAATGGGGAATGGATGCCGACATCCACACTCTACCGGCAATACCAAACACCCGGAGCACCCTTTACCATCGTACTCATCGGATTGGATGGTGGTGTTAAATTAAGTGAGACCAGCTTTGTGCCCAAAGAAAAGCTTTTCACCCTCATCGATGGGATGCCAATGCGAAAAGCCGAAATCAAACGACGGCAATAATCTTTTCCGGTAAAGTTTGGCTTATTCTCTCCGAAGGCAAGTATTTTGGCCTTTTACGACTTTCACGACTGCTAAATACAGAAAAGCATTTTCCCAACCTTTGACCATTTTTGCGCCTGCTCTCCCGGATTGCCTAAACTATACAAACCATGAAAAAGAATCTTTTACCCTTTCTGCTTCTTTGTAACCTCAGCTTAACTGCACAGTTACAGGTGAAAAATTTGCTAACGGAAAACCTCCCGAATCCGGTTGGCATTGATCAGCCACAACCACGATTCAGCTGGCAACTGGTGAGCGACCGCCGCAACGTACTACAGGAAGCATTCGAATTGGAAGTCTTTGCGGGGGAAACAACACTCTGGCACACCTCCAAAACCCTCTCCGACCAATCCGTTTTCGTGCCTTACAAAGGGAAACCATTAGAACCGGGTACAATGTATCATTGGCGGGTGAGAGTTTGGGACAATCATGGTTTTTCGTCCGACTGGAGCGAACCCGCTTTTTTCCAAACGGCTTTTTTGCAGGCATCTGACTGGCAAGCCAGGTGGATAGAACCTGGCCTCCCCAAAACGCCGGAACGACCCTCCCCTATTTTCCGCAAAGAATTTATATGTCCGAAAAATATCAATCGGGCCACCGTTTACGTAACGGCTCACGGGTTGTACGAAGCCCGAATTAATGGCCGCAGAGTCGGCAATGACTACCTGACTCCCGGCTGGACAAGCTACAACAAGAGATTACAATATCAGGTGTACGACGTTACGGATTTATTGAAGCAGGGAGCCAACGCAATCGGAGTTACCCTCGGAAATGGCTGGTACCGCGGCAACCTCGCCTGGGAAAACCGGAAAGATATTTACGGAAAAGAATTGGCGCTGCTGCTGCAACTGGAGATAGAATATGCCGATGGAAAAACAACAGAGGTCATCTCCGACAGCTCCTGGAAATGCGCTACCGGAGAGATTCAATATGCCGAAATTTATCACGGCGAGACGATAGATGCCCGTTTGGAACAGCCCGGCTGGCAACTTCCCGGATTTGACGACAGCAGCTGGCAGCCGGTGCAGGAAGCAGATTTCCCCAAAAAGCATTTACTGGCGACCCGCAATGAACCCATCCGGAAACAAGAAACATTTCAACCAAAAAAGATCATCATAACACCCAAAGGAGAAACGGTGCTTGATTTTGGACAAAACCTGGTCGGTTGGGTCATGGTAAGGGCAAAGGGTAAATCCGGGGACCGGATCGTCCTGTCTCACAGCGAGGTGCTCGATAAAGAGGGTAATTTCTACACAGCCAATCTGCGAGCCGCCCAACAGCAAAACACGTTCATTTTAAAAGACGATCAACCAGCATTTTTTGAACCCCACTTCTCCTGGCAGGGCTTTCGTTATGTGCGTATCGATGAGTATCCGGGAGAAGTCATTGCCGATGATTTTACTGCCGTGGCCCTCTATTCGGATATGCGGCCAACCGGGCATTTTGAGTCGTCGGACTCTCTCCTCAACCAACTTCAACACAACATCGTCTGGGGACAAAAGGGCAACTTCCTCGATGTGCCAACCGACTGTCCGCAACGGGACGAACGACTGGGGTGGACGGGTGACGCACAAGCCTTTTCCAGTACGGCTGCCTTTAATTTTGATGTGCACAATTTTTTCGCAAAATGGCTCAAAGATCTCGCCGCCGATCAAAGAGCGGACGGATGGGTTCCCTGGGTGATACCGCATGTCATGGGACTAAAACACGGCGCTGCTGCGGGTTGGGCCGATGCCGCCACGATCATCCCCTGGAATATGTACCTTGCTTACGGCGATCAAAAACTATTGGCCGATCAATATGAAAGTATGAAGGCCTGGGTCGATTATATGTCTGCAAACAGCCAGCAGTTCCTGTGGAATACCGGCTTCCACTTCGGCGACTGGTTATTTTACAGCGTAAACGATGACCGGGACGGCAGGTCGGCGATCACCGATAAATATTACATTGCTCAGTGTTTTTACGCATATTCTACCCAACTCCTGGTCTATGCCGCCCGCGAACTTGGCAAACACCAGGATGAGGCCCACTACACAGAATTGTTGCAAAACATAAAAACGGCCTTTCTGCAGGAGTACTTTACCCCAAATGGAATGGCGGTCTCCAATACCCAGACGGCTTATGTCCTGGCCCTGCAGTTCGACCTGCTGCCGGTTGAACTCCGGCAACAAGCCGCCGACCGCCTGGCAAAAAATATCCGGCAATACAATAACCACCTCACCACTGGCTTTTTGGGTACGCCCCACTTGTGTCACGTACTGAGCCGTTTTGGATATACAGACCTTGCCTTCGAATTGCTCATGCAAAAAACCTACCCCTCCTGGCTCTATCCGGTGACGATGGGTGCAACAACGATTTGGGAACGCTGGGACGGCATCAAACCGGACAGTACCTTGCAAAACCCTTCTATGAACTCCTTTAATCATTATGCTTATGGTGCTATCGGCGACTGGTTGTACCGGGTCGTGGCCGGAATTGATATGGACGAGCGTGGCTTCGGTTATAAAAAGATCAAGATTAAACCTCACCCCGGGGGCGAACTAACCAAAGTAAATGCAAGCCTGGAAACACCCTACGGAAAAATCCAGTCAGCCTGGCAGGTGGAGGACGATCAGCTGCGTCTGGAAGTCAGCATACCACCCAATACGACCGCAAAGATTTATGTGCCAGCCTCTTCCGTCGAACATATTAAGGAGAATGGGAAACCGGTCGCCGGTTCCAATATGTGGCAGGTGATGGATGCCGGCTATGGCTATTTTTGTTTGGAGGCAGGATCCGGCGCCTACCAGTTTGTGGTAGAAAATTTCTGACAAGTCCCTGCCGTTGGTTTTCACCTATTCGGTCACCGGGTTTTTCCTGAAAAATCAGGAGATCGACGGGCAGGTTTTGGTAAAAACCGCCCTATCCGAATACAAGCTTCCCGAAAAAACTAATTTTGCCCGCCCCACCACAAGGTCAACTATGCCAATGTTTCCCTTGTTCTTAGCTACTCAACTTTCACCTTAATAAAAGTTACCATTCAAAAACCTACTACTTTTTTTACACCGGCTGTCCGCCAGATGTTGCTGGCAGTAACCCTATTTGCAGCCATGAACCTCGGGGTTAAAGGTCTCTCTCAGGTACCGGCAATGGAAGTTGTCTTTTTCCGGTGCCTGGTCAGTTTGCTGGTCAGTTTTTTCTGGCTGAAAAATCTGCGTGTATATCGCTGGGGCCAGCCAAAAAACCTCAGCCGGCTGCTGGGAAGAGGAATATCCGGGGGCATTGCCCTGTTTCTATTTTTCGTCACGGTGCAGCAGATGCCGCTGGCCACAGCGGTTACCATTCAATACCTCTCCCCTATTTTCACGGCCATCATAGCGATGTTGTTTTTAGGCGAAAAGTTGAAAAATATACAGTGGTTATTTTTTGCCATTTCATTCGCCGGAGCGGTTTTATTGAAAGGTTTTGACGAGAGGGTTTCCTGGCTTTACCTGGGCCTGGGCATCGTGAGCGCCTTGCTGGCGGGAGTGGCCTACAATTTTGTAAGAAGCCTCAGCGGCCGGGAACATCCATTGGTGATCGTATTCTATTTTCAAGTGGTCGGGGTTATCATGGGTGGTGCATTTACCGCCTTTAATTTTCACCTGCCGTCCCTCAGCGAATGGGGATTGCTTTTAATGGTCGGGCTGACAGCTCATTTTGCCCAGGTGCAACTGACCAAAGCGATCCAGGGGGAGCGGGTTGGGATTATTACCAGCCTGGTATATCTGGGAGCCGTATATGCTGCCGTTTTCGGCTGGATATTTTTTGGTGAGATTGTCACCATTCCCAACGTCTTTGCGATGGGGTTGATCATCAGCGGCGTGTTGCTCAATATCTGGGTAAATAACAAACAATAATACTTTCTACCCAACCTGCTGTTTGAGACATTTCCTGAGCCTTGCTCAGATAATGGTGTAAAAGGGTAACTCAGAAGATATTACCTTCGTATGGAAAAGAAAGCCTTCCGATTCTGAAAAGTGATTTTGGAAAAAACAAACCTTTTCTACTGCGGCAGATTTGGCCAATAAGTGAGGTGTATAAATATAAAACCCTCAACCGATTCGACTGGAATACAGATGGCCAGAGCCTGAGCGATGCATTTTAATTGCCGCGTTGAACGGCTGAAAAACACCCTGACTGAACACTTTTAATTAAAAAACTTAAACTCACCTCGACATGAAAATCCTTCGGTATATCCCCCTTTTTGGAGTGGTTTTACTTTTGTACAATCTTTTTGCCAGTGGCCCCGGCAGTGCAGAAGGGTTTTCCTGGGATAAGCCCTGGAAGACGATTGATTTGCCTTCGGGGGCAGAGCTGGCACTCTCCTACAGTGAAGGGTTTATTATTTTTGCGCTGATCGTTCTTTTTGTAGAAATTATAAAATCTACTTCCGCATCTGACCAGGCCATTACGGAACAAATCTTGTCAGTGTTGGTATTCATTATTTTTTTGTTACAATTCCTGAATACCAAACAGGCCCCGGAAGCAACATTTCTCATGTTGACCATTATGTCCCTGATCGATGTGCTTGCGGGATTTGTCATTTTGACCAAAGTAGCCAGGCGTGATATAAATTTTGGGGGAAATTAATAACGGACCTCTGGCGCATTTTTACCTAATTTTTATCTATCCCGATAACTTAAATTTCACTGAAGTCATTATTACCACAAGAGTACCATTTTCCTTATTTTTCCTCGGCAACCGGGCCCCTTTGAACACCTGAAAAATTTCCGGCAAAAGTGCTTTTCACACTGATTTTGCTGCCAAAAGAGATTGTATTAAATTAAAAACTTGCATCATGAAAATCACAGGCTTTTCTGTATCCAAAGTTATTTTTCTCTTTTTTGTATTGTTCTGTTTTACAGTTTTTAGCTCACCCCAACCCCTACAAGCCCAATCCTACCTGTTACAGGATATTGTCATTGGTAACCCCTTTGACCAGATAAATCATTTGGTTGAACCCCAGTCTGCTAATACCTTTATCCAAACCATTAAAAATTGTACGGCCAATGCGCGGGGCGGATACTTTGAGTTGCACGTAGCGGTCAATTCATCGGATGACTGTCAAAAGGTCTATCAGTATAACTGGACTTTCGACCGGGACATCAGTACGCTAAATTGCGGGGACAAGGTGATGGTTAATTTTGCCAATGAAACCAGCACGGAAGCGGACTGCCAGGACTGGACGAATTTCAACCCGGGAAACCTCGCTCTGACCAGCACCTCGATGAGGAACGGTCGGGCATTTGAAAATCAATTATTTAGCATAAAAGCGCCCCTTCACCAAACGGAAGGTACCGCGTCAGTCAGCAAGCCAACAGACAGACAATGGCAACCGGCGAATCACTTCGACCTGATGGTTTGCCCGTATGGCGTTGTAGATCATATCCGGGAATCAGGCTTTTCGGTAATTCTTCAGGGACAAGACATTGCTTTCGAGGCAAAATATACGTTTCAACAAAATCCCCGGACTCTTTTACCACCACCCGCAACCAGTTTCTACTTGCCCAAACCTGTCTTTTTACCAGAAGCCAGTAACGAGCAGCAAGAGGCTGGCTTTTATATTCAGGTACACGACACAATCCAGGGTTACTTAGGTCGCCAGGTGCAACTCGTCGTTCGTTTTTTTGGCCAGGATGGCGAACCGCTCATCAGCAACGGCACGGACAAACAGTACATGGATGCTGCCGGTTTTGTGGCCGCTGGTTCCCGGCCAATAGCTGTGTCCGCTGACCAATTTGATCTGGGAAACTTAAACGTATGGATACCCTATCAGGCATTCGGTTTGATTGAAAATGAGGGTGTCAAAATCAATCGGTTTAATGCTGTAGCTGAACTATATGCTGATGGAAAACTGGCGGGCTATTCTCAATTTGTTCCTTTGCAGGTGAAGTGGTAGCCTGGTTATTATTCAGGTCCGCCAAACCTTTTGGGTTTACAAAAATATGGCCCATACCATTCGCAACTGCCAGTTGTTCTCCCGCCCCAGCTCCCGGTCGATCCGGGCAGTCTCATACGCCCCGCCCATTTCGAACCGGTACCGTTCATCGAACAGATAACCGACGGCACCGTACCCACGGTATTCCCGGTAAAAAAAGGCATCGTCTTCGGTCGGGGTGTAGAGTATTTCAGCGTTCGAGTTCAGGTAAAATTCTTTGACATCGAGCCGGTCACCCTGGAGAGGAAAATCAAGAGAGAAACGGTACCGTATCCGCAAATTGAATTCGTATTTAGCACCGACCCGGCGCTGAACGAAACGTTCGTCGGCCCGTACACGATGGCGAAACCGGTATTTGGAAAAGGACTTTGACCATGTGACCTGTTGGGTCGTCCGGAGTTCTGTTGTGACAGCTCCTGCAAAAGGCTCCCGTAGCCGAAATGTAAAATTGGCAGAGCCATTCCAGTCGGCGGTTAAGTCTGTGGAGGCACCAACTTGAAAGTCGATGTTGCGGGTTCCGTTTTCAAAAACGTCTCCTCCGACCCTTTCCTCATTAAACTGCCCTTCACCGGACAATTGAAAGAAATAATCCCACCGCTTATTCAGTTGGCCTTCGACACCGATCGTTGGTTGAAAGCCCAGGAGATGGACGCTTTGAGCGCCAGCAGTAGTCAAACAAAATACCAGCAGCAGGGTTCCGATGCTACTTTTGATCGATGCTGTCATTTAGTATTGATTGATCAGATTGGAAGGTAAAATGATTTCCCGTTTTCTAACCAGTATTCCTTGGTCATCAAACAGGTACTCATACTGCACTGCACCCGTATGGTCTTTCCCTTTTATCTCTATCTCGTACCACTGTTCGATCCGGCCAGGTACCTGCTGAACCTGACAGCGCGATACCCTCCATTTTTTGAAACTGGCATCCAGTTCCTGCGATATCAGCTTCCTTATTTCCGAAGGAATAGAGGAAAACTTTACCTGCTTTTCTATGTCCTTCAAGCTGCCATCCACCTGAAACTCAATGCTGTACCGCTCTTTTTGCCAGCAAAATTTTGCCTCAAAATTGGTCGTATCTCCCTCGAATTCTTTGAAATACCGGTCCTTCCGCAGCCCCGGATATTCTTTTGTCAAAAATTGCAATGCTGGTGCAGGAAACTCATCTTTTGACACCCTTTTTTCTACTTCCATTTTTTGAGCTAAAGCTTCCGTTTGCCAAAAACAGAGTAGCGTGAGCACGATCGAAGCTGAGAAAATTAAGGATTTGATTGTTGATTGTAGAGTCCTCATATAAATCGGTAGATATTCAGAAAAACAATGCAAAATTAAGATTTGAAAAAGGTAATTGCAGTATTTGGGATGAGTATACCATCACTAATAAAACCTGCCAGCCTTGTTTCCTTTAATACTCTTTCACAAAAGCTTTTATTGAATGCGGAGCAGTTTTGTTAGTCTGATGAGTACAATACAGCGAAACTAAGAAATTTATAAAATTCGATGCAGCATCTTGAATCGAGTTCACAATAAACCATTCCACAATTTTGGCAATACTACAACAGCCAGAGCCCGGCGCTGTCAGCCTGCAGTACCTTGAAAAGGTCTAATCCAATTGTGTTTGATGAAGCGGTTATTTCGAGAAATGTAGCCTTCGATACGGTCTCACTTAAAGAGACTATTTTTTTGCGTCCTGGTATTGGATGTGGATATATTGTAAGAATAAAACACCATATTTGGGCCGAAAAAAGATTTGTAATTCAACTCATCAACAACTCAGGAAAATGGCATCAAATCTTCACCTTGTTTTTATTTTAATCGGCCTTGTGACCTTTGCGTCCTGTTCCGAACAAAAAGATGAAAAACACCTGTTTATCCTTTCCGGACAATCCAATATGGTCCGGATGAACCATCTTGAATCCTTCAACCCCCGGGTGGAACAGGCATTTGGAAAAGACAGTGTGATCGTCGTAAAATACGCCAGGGGGACACAGCCCATCCGCCACTGGTACAAAGAGTGGAAATCGCCAACCGGAGAGGCACCCAAGGTGCGTGGTGATTCGTACGACACCCTCATGTTACAAATCGCTGACCACATCCAAAACTATGAATTCAAGACTGTTACCTTCGTCTGGATGCAAGGTGAGCGGGATGCCAAGATGCAATGGGGAGCCATGTATGAGCAAAGTCTGCTGGGGCTTTACCAGCAGTTGAGCAGGGATTTGGATCGAAATGATATCAACTTCATCATTGGTCGCCTGAATGATTTTGATATGCAGAATGAAAAAGCTCCTCACTGGACACTGATCCGGGAAGCTCAGGTCAAAGTGGGAGAATCAAACCCCCGCTTCACCTGGATCGATACCGATGATTTGAACGATGGCCTTAATGCCAAAGGTGTCGAAATGAACAACAACTTACATCTGTCCGTGAAAGGTTACGAGGAACTGGGGAAACGTTTTGCCGAAAAAGCCATAGAAATGATTCGGTCATCGGACTAATTTCCGATTACTGACAATAGCATCGACCAATTTGTTCTCCTCCTGTAAAAGGGCAAAAATGCGAACGCATTTTATCAGTCAATAATCAATCTTGTCGGACTGCTTATTTCTTTAAACGGAAATGGCTCTTCTTTTTAGCAAAAGTAGTTATCTTCTACAGTTGCACTTGTACAGAGCGGACAAAAAGAACGGCAAGGAATATAGGTAGGCGAGTATCGAAGTGTTTTTATTGATTGCTGGACATCAGCCCTCCTCCGTGGGAGTATTCTGGTTTTCAGAGACGCCTTTCTTGAACGCAAAAACCAGGCGTTTTGCGTTTTCAATTCTTTCATTGGTATGCTGATTTTTCATCTGGTCATTCGGATCGGGAGAGCTGTGGCCCGATACTTCACGGATTACTTCAATTTCCCGGATATTGTTGCGCAACTCCTCTTCCAATTGTTCATTCTCGTTGGTCAAAATTCGCTTTTCCCTCTCCATGACTTTGATCTCCCCTTCCATTACCCGCAGCATCGTTTGTGACTCGATCAATTCTGTTTCGGCGGTCTGTACCTGTTTTTGCAGATTCTCAATGGTCAGTTTTTGGGTTTTGATTTCCTGTTTGAGCGACTCATGTGAGGACGTCTGCCCGGCCAACTGCTTTTTCAGGTCATCTATTTCCTGACTAACCTTTCCCATGTTATTTGCCTGCTGGTACCACGCCCAAATGAACCCGAGGATAGCTGCCCCAGCCAAAGCAATGATTACCATTAGTGTATATGCCATAGTGATGTTGTGTATAAAAGTGGTAAATAACCAGATTTCGGGTCTGAACAGCCGGAAAAGTTTACCGCCCTACCCGAAGCGCCGGCCTCATTGAACGATGATAATTTCCACCATCCGCTGGGTGTCATCTTTTGCTCCGCCGGGATGTGATTCTACGATAATGTTCCTTCTTCTTACACCGGTATCGACCAGATAGCGGCGAACCGCCAGCGACCTTCTTTCCGCCAGGTTGTTGACGGTTTTTTCCTCGGACTTGGTAGAATACCCGGTAATGATCAATTTGTAAGATGGATTTTCCCTGATCAATCTGCGCAGGTCGTCCAGGTCCGACCGGTATTTTTTTGCTACCGCAAAATCATTTTCGTCATAGGTAAATACGAGTGCTGATTCAGCTTTACCGGTTTCTTTTATTGTTTTTTGCGATTTCGTTGATGGCGCTGACGATGCTTCCTCTTCGTTCACAACTGCGGGTGTAGCGTGTTCTGTATCCTCTTTTTTTCCAAAAATAAATTCTACTCCTCCGAGCAGGCGATCTTCCTGCGTAGAGAATGTTTCGACCTCTTGTCCCACCACTTGTATTTGTTCCGGATCGGCACCGGCAGCGACCAGGATGTCTTTGATGGCATTGGCCCGGGCCAGGCCCAGATTGGGGAATGGGGATTGATTGCGTTCAAAAGGCATTGGCAAATAACTGCCAGCCAGCGTCAGAGATAACTCTGGATTGGCGGTCAGACGTTTTGCTAAAGACTGGAACAGTTGGATATTTCCCTGCGGTAAAACAGGTTTATCATCAGATTTATGAAAAGAGAATATTTCAGTTGCGGAAAAAATGGTATCCTGAGCAACGACACTTACGGCTGTTTTGGAAAGTGCACTGACCGAATCAACCAGTGCGGTATTTTCCCCGGTGAGCCACCAAGACCATACGGCAACCCATAAAAAACAGGCCACTCCGGATATTGATGGGATAAGTTTGCTCATAGAAAAAGAGGTATTAGGTACACTGTTAAAATAGCTCTTTTAAGGTCCCACCTTACGTCCCCGTTCCAAAATACATTTTCTTGTAAAACAGGTCCGAAAAGCAGGTTGCAGCAGGAC
>JBFIJS010000055.1:0-11843 GCA_041600595.1 Saprospiraceae bacterium
TGCATCGGGACGACGCCGCCCCTTAAAATCCCTTGAGGAGCACTTCCGGGTGTTGCCAAAAGAACGACTTTTCCTGCTCCGCAAATTTTAAACATACTTAAATTACACGGTATTGAGTGTCGACTATTTTATATCATTTGAACAGTAGGCAGTAATTAGTCGGCAGTTTGAGCGTAGCGAAATTCCGGACGTGCTTCGGGATGGCAGTTTTGCAACAATTTATAAATCAATACTTTATGTTTTTTTAGAGTGTCAATCATTTAACATCACCAGCTTACTTTTAGTATTCCGGGGAAAAGGAGGTACCTCTGGCAGGCCCTGTTTTTCCGGAAATGGGCTTTTGGGTCAGGTTCTAACGTTTCATTTTGTTTTTTGGCAAATATTTAACAAGTCCTTATGTGCCCCCGTCGGGGTTGGGCCGTCCTATGGGTGTGAATTTTATTTTTTCACTAAAAACTTTTACTCATGAAGAATATGAAATTAATGTTAGCGCTGGCCATCCTTGTTTTTGCGACGACCGCCGGTTTTTCTCAACAAACAAAAAAGTCAGAAACCAACGGTAAAGCGGATCGGTTATCGAGAAAGGAAGCCCACCGCGGCAAGCCCGAAGCAGTAGCCAGGATGCAGGAGGAAAGAGAGATCGGACAGGCCCGTTCTGAGCGGGGAAAGGAGAAGAAAGCGGATAAAGATGGAGTAAAAAAGGGTCGTAAGCTCCAAAAGAAGAATTGGAAAAAGGGGCAAAAGCCGGCAGCCGACAGCACGGACGATTCAAATTCACAGAAATACAATAAGCGCCAAAAGCAACGTCCCAGCGAGGTGAAAACCATTCCCCACAAAGATGGCCGTTACCCGCAAAAAGAGGACAAAGTAATGCGGCCGGATAAAAAAGAGGAGGGGGTAGCGCCTACTAAACGCCGCAGCAGAAAGGGTCAATAATTCAAACTATAAACACAGGAACGTGCGACGAGAATTTTTCAAAAACTAAAGTCGGGTGATTTTTATCACACATAGAGGGTGGTCATTTGACCACCCTTTTTTTGTGCTTCCCGAAAAAGATATATTTCCAGAGAACCAGCAACAAACCACGGCGCTGCCCGGCAAGATCAGGCCAGCAAGAACGGGACATTCCGTTTGTTAGCGGGTCAGGCCCTTTCCAGGACAACAGCATAGCCTTGTCCGACTCCGACGCACATGGTCACCAGGGCGTATCGTTCCTTCTTCTTGTGCAGTTCCAGTGCGGCGGTGTGCATGATCCTGGCCCCGGAGACGCCCAGCGGATGGCCGATAGCAATGGCCCCGCCGTTGGGGTTGATGCGGGGGTCGTCGTCGGCCAGCCCCAACTCCCGGGTGCAAGCCAGACTTTGGGCCGCAAACGCTTCATTGAGCTCGATGATGCCCATGTCGGCCAGCGAGAGGCCCGCCCGGGACAATGCCTTTTTGGAGGCACCCACCGGCCCGATGCCCATGATGCGCGGTTCTACACCAACGACAGCGGAAGAAACGATCCGGGCGAGTGGTGTCAGTTGGTATTTGTTGACGGCGTCTTCGGAGGCGACGAGGACGGCCGCTGCGCCGTCGTTGAGGCCGGAGGCATTACCCGCCGTCACGGTGCCGCCGTCTTCCTGTTTTTTGAAGGCGGTGCGCAGTTTTCCCAGCACCTCCAGCGAAGTGTTGGGTTTGATAAATTCATCCTGATCGAAAAGAAGCGGGTCGGCCTTGCGCCGGGGGATCGGCACGGCGACAATCTCCTCGGCCAGGCGGCCGGAAGCTTGCGCCGCTGCGGCTTTCATTTGCGAAGCGTAAGCAAACTTATCCTGGTCTTCCCGGCTGATCCGGTACATTTCGGCCAGGTTTTCGGCGGTCGTACCCATGCCGTCCACGCCGTACATTTCTTTCATTTTTTTATTGATAAAACGCCAGCCAAAGCTGCTGTCGTGCATCTCGGCGTCGCGGCCAAAAGGTTTGGATACCTTGGAAATGACCCATGGCCCGCGGGTCATGTGCTCCACACCACCGGAAATGAACAGGTCGCCGTCGCCGGCCTTGATGGCCCGGTTGGCGTGGATAATGGCTGACATACCCGACGAGCAGAGCCGGTTGACGGTTTCTCCCGGCACTGACCACGGCAGGCCGGCCAGCAGCAGACACATACGGGCCACGTTGCGGTTGTCTTCACCCGCCTGGTTGGCGCAGCCGTAAATCAGGTCGTCGTAGGCATCCTGCGGAATTTCCGGGTGCTTTTCGACCAGTGCTTTGATAGGTATGGCACCAAGGTCGTCGGTACGGATGGGAGAGAGGGTGCCGGTAAAATTGCCGAACGGGGTGCGGACACCATCGATGATATATGCTTGTTTTGACATGCTTGAAAATTGATTTGGTTAGGAAATAGATCTGACGGCAAAGGTCGGATGGCCGCCGGGATTGGGCAACGAAAAGGGCGACTATTTGGGAATGAAATCTGATGGAGGTGCTGTCCGGCTGTTTTTGCCTGCTGCTGATTAGTGGTTATGGTTGTTGTTATTTTTTAACAAAAAAGGGCCCGTTGACAGTATCGCCAACGAGCCCTCGTTTTTAAGCTGTCAACAGCTACACTGTTGGTGCGGCTGCTAATATTTCTGGTGATGCTTTCGCAGCGTATTTTTCAAAATTTTTCACAAAACGGCTGGCCAGGTCTTTGGCCACGGCATCGTATTTCTGCTCGTTGGGCCAGGTATCCCGGGGGTTAAGGATTGCATTCGGCACATCGGGGCAGGAAGTTGGCATCTGCAATCCGAAGACCGGATGGGCCCGGTATTCCACTTTGTCGAGGTCGTGGTTGAGCGCAGCTTTAATCATGGCACGGGTGTAGGTCAGTTCGATCCGGGAACCAACGCCGTAACCACCGCCCGTCCAGCCGGTGTTGATGAGCCAAACGGCAATCGTGCCTTTATCGGAGCCTCGCTTGATTTTTTCGCCCAACAATTCCGCGTAGGTCGTAGGGTGCAATGGCAGAAACGGGGAGCCGAAGCAGGCCGAAAAGGTGGTTTGTGGTTCGGTGATACCTTCCTCCGTACCCGCAATTTTGGCTGTATAGCCACTGATGAAATGGTACATTGCCTGCTCAGGGGTCAATTTCGAGATAGGAGGCAGCACGCCAAAGGCATCGCAGGTGAGGAAGAAAATATGCTGAGGCAGGTCGCCCCGGGAGTTGTAAACGATATTTTCAATGTGGTAGATCGGGTAGCTGACCCGGGTGTTTTCGGTGATCGAGGAATCCTCATAATCGACCGTGCAAGTGCCCCGGTGGAAGGTCGTGTTTTCCAGCAAAGCCCCAAATTTGATGGCGTTGTAGATCATGGGCTCTTTGCGGGGCGACAGATCGATCGTTTTAGCATAGCAGCCGCCTTCGAAGTTGAAGATACTGGAATTGGACCAGCCGTGCTCATCATCGCCGATCAGCCGGCGGTCGGGGTCGTTGGAGAGGGTCGTTTTTCCGGTGCCGGACAAGCCGAAAAACAGGGCGGTGTCTCCTTTATTGCCCATATTGGCGGAACAATGCATGGACAGTACCCCTTTTTCCTTGGGCAGCAAATAATTCAATACGGAGAAAATGCCTTTTTTGATCTCACCCGTGTAGGCCGTACCACCGATGATGATGGTTTTTTCCGTGAAATTAATGATGGCGAAATTTTCCTGGCGGGTGTTGTGGATAGCCGGATCGGCCTTGACGCCCGGGAAACAGAAAACCTGCCAGTCGGGCTTGAAGTTTTCCTGGTCTTTTTCATTGACCCGCAGAAACATGTTGTACACGAACAAGCTCTGCCAGGGGTACTCCGTGTAAACCCGAACGTTGAGGCGGTATTTGGGGTTGGCACAGGCATAGGCATCCCGCACATATACCCGCTCTGCCGCATTGGCGTATTCGATGGTTTTTTTGTAAAGCTTTTGGTAGCTCTCCGGATCGATGGGGATATTGACGGCACCCCAATCGACGGAATCTGCCGTATTGGCATCCTTCACGATAAAGCGGTCTTTTGGAGAACGTCCCGTAAATTGACCCGTTTTGATCATCAGGGCACCGGTGCTGGTCAGGTGGCCTTGTCCGAACTTCACGGTGTCTTCGATGACGGAAGCCCGTTGTAAGTTGATGAGTTGGTTGCTTTGATTCAAAGTCTGCATAATTTGGTATTCAAATTTTATAAAAGAAAAATGAAGATAGCGTAAGTTGTTGCTATCCATTTAGTTAGGTGCGTTGTAAGAAACTTGTTGAAAAAAGATTTGGATAGGGAATGATTAGGAAACCGATTTTTCAAGCATTTCAAAAACTTGAGAATGCGATCAATTCCAAGTGTGATTTTCGGCCGCAAAGGTAGCGAAATGTTTTTTGAATTTTGAAAAGGTCGTGCGTTTTAGGTGGGTGACAAAAATCAAATCTGATTATTGGGTTTGGTTTCTTTTCCGGTGATGCTGATCGCCGGAAAAACGCATTTTTGGAAAAACGTGCTTTTTTCAGAAAAAGCCGCCCCCCCCCAGGGCGCTGCATGAGTTGAAGGTTTTTTCTTTTCGGAGACCAACAATGCGGGGCGTGTTGGTTACGACGGACTCTATTTTAAGCCTGGATTGCCCGCTCCAAGATTACGGGCTTGTAAAATATACTTCCTGGATTTTACCATGCTTTATTTTGTAAATAGCAATGGCTTCCATACTGCCTCCCTGTCCATTCTCCCTTTGAAAACTAACCCGTTCGTGGTCGATAACGGTGTTTTCGAAAACAATGCGGTTGACTAATTCGCAGTGCAGATGGCTTAGTCCGCTGAACATGCCTTCGTAGTTTTCCCGCATCTTATCCTTTCCCTGATAGCCCAATTCTTTCAGGTTGTAGTACACCTTTACGGAGTCGGAATACGGCAACAGAAATGCTTCCATATCCCGGTTGTTATAGCCTTCCAACTGTTGATCGGCTAATTGGACGGCTTCAGAAGAAAGGGAAGGGAGAGGCGTGTTTTCTTCGGTGGTTGATTGTTTGCAATACCATAGCAACAGCAGGGCTGCCATTGGCATCAGAAAAAGGTTTTTATTCATTTTTGTTTTCATTTTTATGGTTGTCTTTAATATTGAAACTTTCCAGGAAGAGGAATAGTCTCTCATGGTCAGCCTATTATCAGGCAGTGGGACAGCTCATAAGTGTTGCATAATCAGTTTAGTACAGAGCCAATTGTTTTGTGTGTTTTTCTTGCTTGTGTTAATTTAATGTACAGAGGGGTAGTCAGTGTAGTTATAACAGTCAGGATAGATGCCTATGTGGGAATAAAAGGAGTAAATGTTTGGAAAAAAAGAATACTATGATAAATATACGATATGTGTTTTTTTTGAAGAAATAAAGTGCACAAATATTTCATTATTTTTTTTCGGTGTTGTTTTCCCCGGTTACGGTCCTGATTGAATCGCCACCGATTATCACATCCTTCAAAACTGCTTTTCCGCCTTTTATGTGTACCAGCGCATAGGTAACGACAGTGGTGTCGAGGTTGGCTTGTTGATAGGCTTCTTCCGCAGGTTTGGCTTTAAATTCTTCCATGTAAAACCGGTCGAACGGGAAGTGGATAAATGCCTCTGTGGTGCCCTGGTCTTCCGGCTGCAGATAATCGATGGTTGTTTCCAGATAATTTAAGTGGGCAGGTTTACTTTTTAAAACAGCTGCGATCTGGGCAAACCCTTCCTGGTCGGTGTTGAATTCGATAAATACCCGTTCTTCTGGTTGGAAGCTGACCGATGGGTCTGTTTTTTCCAAACGGAATTTATTGTCCCTGAAATCCAGGGTAATATATTTCCCGCGCATTGGATCCGTTGGATCGACAGGCCGGGTGCGGAATTTATATTCCACTCCCGTTTTTAAAACGTCTTCCTGGTCAAATATCATTTTAGCAGGAATAAAAAGCTGGGCAAGACAGGTAACGATAAAAGCTACGAGGGTTATATTTTTATATGCCATGTTTGATGGTGATTTTTTTTAAAAATATACTTGTGAAATGACTCCCATATTGTCGAAAATCATGGGTGTCCGGGTAACGTTTATAAATGCACCTGCTATGATTTCTGGTACAGGTAATTAGTTTTCCAGCCGCAGACTTTTCTTTCTTTTTAGCATCCAGTAGTTTACAAAAAAGAACCCAAACCCAATTAATAAAAACAGGATCCCGCGTGCAACAAAACTAATGTTCGTGTCAAAAAAACGGCAAATGATCAAGGTCGTAATGATGAGTAAGCCATAATTAAGTATGCCTAAATGACCTTCAAAAGCTCCCTGCCGGATGGTCAGTACGCCGATTGTAAAAACCAGTAAATTAATGAGTACAACAGCGGCAACCGGGGAATAAAACCCGATGATAAAGATTAAAATGAAAATCAGAAAAGCAACTTCGGCAGGCATAATGTTCCTGACCGGCGAGGAATTTATTTTCCAGACCAGTAAAGCTGCTGCCGCCAGCGAAAGTATGGCTGCTGCAAAAAAATCCGGGGTTGAAAAAACAATGTTGGCTGTCTGCAACTCTTCCCAAAACCATTTAAAACTAAGGAAGAGAAACAGGCCTGTCATTCCTGCCGAACCCAATATTGAATAGGCTTTGCTGATGCGTCTTTTATTTGCAAAAAAGGGTAAATAACCGATTGAATACAGCAGGCCAAACAAGCTGATATAGGCAACGAACATGAATTCCCCACTGATGGTGGCGAGGGTGCCCAGACTGATGATAGCCGAAAGTGGAACAAACCAATTGTGGAAAACCATGAAATTACTGTGGGGCCGGTTTTTACATAATTCAAAATAATGCGGAATGATCAATGATAATAACAACCAATAAATGTACGGGGTGGACTTCGGATACATCCAGTAGCCCGTTTCACAGGCATAGAAAGTAATACCGGCAATATATAAAAGCGAAACAATTGAAGAACGCATAATGTAAACCAATGGCAGGCACAAAAGCATCCAGGTGAGGGTGAACGAACTGATATTTCCCGGTATGTTATAAATTTGGCTGATGAGCGACATGCACGCCCCGACGCTGAAAAATAAAAAGGCGGCGGCACTTTCTTTCCAGGCCTGGCTGTCTGGTTTTTTCAATAATGAATATGCGCAAAAACCTTGTCCGGCCAGTAGCGGGAGGAATGAAATAATGGTTTTGGCCGAATTGGAAAGGTCGTCCCAATTGTGGGCTAATATGAGAATAATGCCCAGGCCCACCAGGATGGCTCCAAAAATACCAAAGATAGCAAACAGCCTGTTTTGCGATTGATCCTCTTCTTTTTGATAAAAAAGCCGGATCTCCTGTGCCTTGTCGGGAGATAGAATCCCGGCTTCGATCAGCTCGGATAATTGGATGGTGATCTTGTTTTTCATGGACAGTCTGTTTGGTTTTGTGAAAGTAAAAAACCCTAATACAAAAACACTGTTTTTAGCGCGGAATATTACCTTGCGGCCTGCCATACCCCGTACGAAATGTTTATCAATAAAATGCGGGGCAGATGCAAAGTGACTTTCCTCATTTTTTAATCAATACTCAATGAAAACTTGAGCTTACGTCATCGAATGCCGAGAAAAACAACACTCAGAGTGGGCGGTGTGCCCGAACATTTCAACCTTCCCTGGCACCTCGCCATCGAATCAGGTGCTTTTGCTGCGGAGGGGTTGCATGTTGTGTACCAGGACTATCCGGGAGGAACCGGAGCACTTACCCGGGCCTTGAAGGCGAAAGAACTGGATGTAGCCGTCGTGCTGACTGAGGGTATCACACAGGCCATTTTGAAAGGAAATCCCTCCCGGATTATAAAAACCTATGTTGAATCGCCGCTCATCTGGGGCATTCATGTGCCGGCGAAAAGCAATTTGCAAGAAGTGGGGGACATACAGGGAAAACGGTATGCCATCAGCCGTTTTGGCTCGGGCTCCCACCTGATGGCCATCGTGGATACGGTGCAACGGGGTTGGGATGCCAGCCAGATCCACTTTGTACAGATTGGAAACCTGGAAGGGGCCAGGAAAGCATTTGCCAACGGGACGGCGGATGTTTTTTTATGGGAAAAATTTATGACAAAACCCCTGGTGGATAATGGCGAGTTCAGAAGGATTGGTGAGACAACCACCCCCTGGCCCTGTTTTATGATTGCGGCCCGCAATGACCGGATCAGGCGCAGCGCCGGCGCATTGTCCAAAATGCTTAAAGTTATTTCCAATACTTGCCGTGAACTGATGGCCAGTGAAAATGCCGTGGAAATGATCGCACAACGCTATCATTTGCAGGAAAAAGATGTGGCGGTCTGGCTTTCTCTGACCCAATGGAATGTGGAACATGAACCCCAACCGGAGGCTCTCATAAAAGTGATCAGATCATTGGTGAAGGCAAAGGTGCTGGACAAGGAAGAAGCGGTGGAAAAAGTATTTTTCAGAATAGATAAAACTTAATTTGTTCCGAAAAAAAAACGGGATAAATCGTTTAATTCGATTTATCCCGTTTTTTTTTTATCCGGTTAATTGATAATCAATCTGAATTTCTTCTCGAAGTTGTTTCATTAAATATACTTCGTCCACCGGCACTTTTATCAGTAGTGAAATGTAATAATCATCGATAAAAAAACTCCGGTTAAAATATTGATAGCGGTCATCGATAAAAAACGTTTCATAAAAGTCGTCTCCAATTTTCGTATCAATAATTTCGGCATTTCCGGCTCCTTCTCCGATTCTTTCAACGGTTGTTTGAAACAGATCACTTGGGTACCAACCGGTTATATTGTAAGAACCATTAACGATGACAACGGCTTTGTTAGTTGTATTTTTTAAGATTATACCATCATCATTGGCTGAAGAAAGCGATGTCGGTAAGAGATCAGAAGGATAATTAATGCAAAAATTAAATCTGGTATTGCAATAAGAGGTGTCCTGAATCATACCGGCTTCCACTATCGGTACCTTGTCCTCATGAACAGATAAGAACAGAAAGGGTAGGGTACAAATTATAATTAAACTGATTAATGGTCTCATTTTTTTTATTTTTAAAGTGAACATGGGTGTGATTCACCAGTGATTTAATGATGCTGTTATACTTCGGGCGAAGGTGTATTAAACAGCGTTTGCAAGCAGAAAGGTTAGGTTTTTCCAAACGCCATATTTCAGAATGCGTTTCGAAAAGGAGGGGTTGACTACAGACCTTTTCGAAGAATGAACATAGCTGTTCGATAATAAAAGACGGTGGGGCAGCTTTACCTTATTTTAAAGATGAAAGTTGGTCCTTTACGTAGTGGGTGGATAAAGAACAGGCTTTTTGGGGCTAAAAAAAGTTTCGGTTTTATCGTAAAACCGCAAAAAACCGAAGTTTTTTAGTACCGGTAAATAGCGTTGGCCATTTCAGTAAAAGCAGGTAATTCCATATGGTCCAGTTCATATATTTTACCGCCTTGTTCAATTGTTTTTACCGCTGCTAAATTGACCAGACAAACGGAGGAGTTATTCCTCTTCGAATGGGCGTCTATGGTGTTTGTACTTTCTACATAATTACCCCAGACAACCGGTGCATGTTTTGTGAGGAAAAGCGTTTCTACTTTTCCGTTAATAGCTTTTGGAACAATATCCAGCAACTTTGAAGATGCCTTGCCATTGGCCATTGCCGTTTTAAATTCGCTCTTTTTCTTTTCAATTTTTTGGTTAAAAACCGGAACTATTTTGCGCCATGCTTTTTCGTGTAATAATACCGGGTCATCGTTTTCGACATTGCCACTGACGTGCGGCTCAACGATGTAATTATACCGGGAGATGTTTTTGTATATGGCCACCAACTCGTCCACACCGGCAATAATTAACGGTGCTTTTTCGTCGTGCAACATTTTCATCAATCCGTCATCGACCATCCGGCAATATTGTTCCAATTGCCAGTCCTGTTGATCTTTGTGTAAGCCGTGTCCATGGTGGACGGTACTGTTGCCGGCGCCATGTGCCTGCAACGTTTTTTCCGGATCTTCAACCGCCATCGCTTCGGCGAAATTGGCCGGAGTAAGGTCTTTAATTTTTACTGGGGTAATACTATATTTTTGTCCTTCAAAAAAGCGGACTTCTCCCTGACTGAGTGCCAACAGGAAAAACCGATGGTCTTTATTCAGTAATGGCAATAAAGGGCGCAAATAAAAGTGGTGGTTCACGTATACCTTTGTTTCAAATTTTATAGGTGTTTCGTAATATTCAAAAAAATCATTGCCAATAAATACAGCCAATCCGTCGGACTGGTGCAGCCAAAAATTGTCCTTTTCGAGCAGGTCATACGCTGAGGTCAGGAAGCCTTTTGCTTCCTTTTCTGTCATTTTTTCAAAATTGAATATTGACTCAGTTTGTAATTTTTCTTTTGCCTCGGAAACTGCATTTTTAAACCTTATTTTGTCCTCTTGTGTCTGACCGGCACGATGGGTTGGGATGAAAATAGAGACGCATGGTGTTTCGGATAAAAATACTTTTGATAGTTTATGGAAATTATTTTCTTTGAATAGCATAATGTAATTTTTAATTAATTTTATTGTCCTTAGTTAAAACGATGTGCTTCCCTGTATGTTCAATTAATTGTACTTTGATTCAGGTCTGTGGTGTCCAGGAGGAATCATGGTCTGAATGAATAAAAAAATAAAAATGCTTAGAAAAAAAAGAAAAATAAGATATGACTTAAATCGTCTGCGCCTGGTCAGGAGAAAGAATAAATTAAAGGCAATGTACAGAAGGATAAAAGAAAAGAGAAGGGCAGGGGTTTCCATTTCGGAGAAGTCAAAAGAGAAAGAATTGATCAGTTCAAAATAGTTGTCTGATGAGTGGAATGTTTTCGGAAATTTCCAATGATGTACTTTTCAGCAAGCTCAAAGATATGGCCGGAAACAAGCAGGGCGACGTCGATTTTACATCAACGTCGCCCTGCAAAATCCGGTAAAGAGTAGGACAGGATGGTTGAATTAACGCTGCGCTACTCTTTTGTTCCTCACGATTTTTCTTTCTCATAGTAATCATTTCAGGACACCGTCAATGATATGTAGTATCAGGCATCAACCGGATCCAGCATACGCATCATGGTTTCGATTTGAGCAACGGCCCCTTTTATTTTTGATTTTTGCGCAATCAGTATTTTATGGGTGCTGGCAGGCATGGCTGAAAATTCATTCAGAAAGGATTCATAATCTTCAAATGCCTTGGTCTCTCCTCGATGACATTCCTTCAGCATGGACATTGGCTCGTTATCGGTGAGGTTTCCTTTGAGTTCCATCCATACCCGGTGTAAATCACCAAGGATACTGGTGTCTTTAAAAGGTTCGCCTCCAAGCATACGTATTTCTGATTCCAGTTCTTTGGAAAAATTCATTCGTTGATCGGCGTATTCCAGCATCCATCTGCGGAGATCAGTATTATTAATATTTTGAACGGCTTCGATATAGCCTTTGTGTGCATCTCTGTTGCGGGCTAATAAGAGGTTAAGTTTTTCGATAAATTCTTGTGGTACTTTCATGTTGTCAATATTTTTTTATGATTAATAAATAATTAGCTTGATTTTTAGAATCGATGTTTTGGGGTCTAAAAGGGTAAATAAATTGTTTACAGTTCATGGGAAGGAGCCGGTTGTCATACGGCGTTTAGAAACTACCAACGGACTGTTTCCGGGCAGCAAAATTGTTCTCTCCGTTGTTTGTGCCGGCGTTTACGGAATTTATTTTTGCGAAATAAATTTTATCAAACTACTTTTTAAAATGCAGTTGAAGTAGTGGTAATAAATGACCGGGAGATCACTTATTGGCAGGGAAGGTGGATAACGGGATTTTTACATCTTTATAAGACTTAACTTCCA
>JBFIJS010000056.1:0-11693 GCA_041600595.1 Saprospiraceae bacterium
CCAAAAGAGCGACTTTTCCTGCTCCGCATTTTTTAAACATACTTAAATTACACGGTACAGAATGGTTTTTATTTTTGGCACATATTAATATTGAGTTTATTTATAAATAATACATGATGCGTTTTATCTACCTCTTTTATTTTATTTCCTTTTTAGCCTGCCAGCCTGATCAACCACAGGACATCCGGCTGATGACTTATAATATCCGATACAATACTCCTGCTGACGGGCCTAACTGGTGGGAGAACAGAAAAGAAAAAGTAGCATCCGTTATACTGAAAAATTCACCAGATGTGATCGGCGTGCAAGAAGCATTAACGGGACAAATAACACAACTTGATTCTTTTTTGGCGGATTACGACTATTACGGCATTGGGCGCTCCGACGGAAAAACGAAAGGTGAATATGCTGCCCTTTTTTTTAAAAAAGAAAGATTTAATGTTTTGGATAAAGGTACTTTTTGGTTGTCAGAAACGCCTGCGGTCGCTGGCAGTGTGGGCTGGGATGCTGCGATGGAAAGGATTTGCTCCTGGATGCACCTTGAAAGTGTTATTTCCCAAAAAAGCTTTTATGTTTTTAATGCTCACTTCGACCACGTAGGGAAAGAAGCAAGAAAAAAAAGTATTGAACTGATCGCTAAAAAAATACAACAAATCGCCCCCGACGCACCGGTAATATTTATGGGTGATTTGAATTTTGAACCACACGAGCCACCCTTTTCCATTATATTGAAAAATGGTTTTAAAGACAGTTTTACAAATAGTGAAACGGAATGTACCTACACAGGTTTTGCAGTTGAAGGAGCAGCCTGTAATCGAATCGACTATATTTTTACGAATAATAAATGGCGGGTTAATTCTTTTTTTATTGACAATGAAAATGACGGAATATTTTTCCCAAGCGACCACCTGCCGGTAGTTATTGACGTGGCCTTTTAAGAGTGATTTAAAACTGAGAATACCTGATAAAAGAAGATACGGAAACCAGATTTATTATTTCAACATAAATAGCGCTATTATCAATGAACCGAAAAAATAAATTACCAAAGCAATCGGCCAATTAATTTTTCACACACCGTAATCAATGGCCGGGCCAAAGTGAGGAGAAATATACAGGTCCAAATTTTATAAAAATCGTTTTTCAGCCAGCATCTACATAATAATCCTTATCAACTAAAATATCAGCGAGTCGGGCCTGTTTTTTAATAATATCATGTTCTACTTTTAACACATTCTCATTGAAAGGAATAATTGGATCGCGAGCCCTTTTTTTTCGATCTTCCAGCGTATCCAGATAGTTTCTGAGCATAAATATTCTACTGTCAATATTTTTTAATAAAGTCGTATAAGTACCTTCAGCAATGACAACATTAAAAGCGGATAAATTTATTCCTTCACTCAAAATATTATTTGCCTTGTAATGCACCAGAGGTTTTTCGATCATCGCTCCCCCTTTTTTAAAAAAGTCGATATGTTCTTGTAAAAGATCCAGCCGGACTTCATCCGGGCCAACCCAGCTGATGTCCTCAAGCCGGGCAGCATGGTTGGTGGCCGGAGGTAATTTAAAATAGTCGTCCATGTGAAAAATATAACAACCTATTTTTTCATCTTCCAGAATTTTCCGGATCGCAAATGCCAGCGTCGACTTACCACTGCCCGATTCGCCCCCAACAGTAATGGCATATTTGGGGGAATTTAAAATAGCGTCTTTTATTTTTTCGACAATTTTTTCGGCTGGTTCCAAATGCCGGTCTTCAATATTTATTACATCTCCAATCATAAGCTAAATTCCTGATTTGTTGCAGCGCGAGATATTCTTTTCAGACAAACCCCAGCACTGGAAAATGGTCTTCTTCCAGCGCACAGGTCATGAATACCAAACCAGCTGCACTGTAACAGAGTGGTTGTTTGCCACCGGGTTTCAGTTCATTCGAACTGATGTATTCATAAAACCCGATATTCTCGGGTGTTTCTATATCTATATAATTCTGCCTTATTTTTTTTGCCAGATCTTTTTTTCCTTTTTGTCCTAAACCCAGGGCGAGAAGCCCCATCCACACTGGCCAGATTCCACCATTATGGAAATGGTAGGGATTATTTTTAAAATTAAAACTATAATTATTGGCGATGGAATGCCAGTCTTCGTCGGTGGGGTGAACAGGAGGCCAAAAGGCAGGTACCAGAGATTTTCCCAAATAGGAAAAAACAGAGGATAAATAATGACATAACCTTTCCGTTTTTTCCTCATCACCAATATTGAGCAATAAAGCCAGGCCATTGCCTGCCGCATCAAAAGTTGTATTAAAACCCTCCGGAGCCAGATAACACAACCAATGATTTAATCTTTTTTCCAACGTTTTTTTAAACAGCCGGGGATGATAAACCCACTTTGAGTTTTGCTCTTTTTCCTCCGGCCAAAAATTTATTTTTATTTTTTTTTCGATCAGACCGATCCGCTCTGAATATTTATTTTCTCCAAAAACAGAATGATATAATCTGAGCCCCCACAAGCGTAATAAATTGTCGTATAAAGTATGCCCTTTCACCGGGTATTCGTCAGCCCAGTTTCCGCTGGTTGGCAGATATAGTAAGCCTTGCATGTTGTATTCCCAATAAGACAAAGTGAGCAACGCTTTGTCGAGGTGCTCTTTCAGCCATTCTTTCTTCTCGTATTCAGGATATTTTTTCAAATACAAACAGGTACCGACAATATACCAGCAAGTAGCATCTACCCTGCCGGCAATGCTGCCAAAACTAAAATCGGCTCGATCATTTTCCACCAAAACATTGGAAGGAATAATGCCCAGTTCGTGCTGATAATTTGAAAGGGTAATGATGGTTCGGCGCAGGCCTTCCGTTATTTTATCGTTATTCAATAAAATACCCGCCACTCCCGCAACGATGCCATCCCTTGCCCATACACGCTTATAATTATCGGCTTCGATGGTACTGGCAAGGATACCATGTTCAGTCACGGCATTTTCCAGAAGGTTGATGGCTTTTTCTACTGCTTGATCCATTTAAAAAAGTCTGGTGGCAGTGGCGCTCACCCGACACCACACCCTGCGAGTTTTTATTTTTTAATACGCCAATAAAATGAGAGCCACGAGAATGATCAGAATCAAGCCGTGGACACGGTAATTTTTATACCAGGGCAATGCTTTCAAAGCAACTGTTTCGGCGTGGTATTCCGCCGGTGACCACACCACATCTTCAAGTTCTGCATCCGATTTACCAACCCCAAAATAGGAACCGACCAACAGGGCCAGGCAACAAACGGCAAAATGGATTCCGGTCATTTAAAGAAAATGCGGCTTCCAGTCGGCGCTGTTAAAAATGATGGAGAATACAGAAATGACAGTACCCACAACGATGCACCACAGCGCCCCGGTCGAATTGGCTTTTTTCCAGAAAAGCCCCATAATGAACAAGGCCAGAACGGGTGGACAAAACCAGGATAAGGCCTGCTGCAGGTAGTCCCACAATTTTTCGAAATGAACAATCTGGGGCGCCCAGGCCGTGGCAATAATCATAATCGTCAAGGTGACCCAACGCCCTACTTTCATCAACTCTTCCGTGCTTTTTTCCGGGTACATTTTCTGGTAAAAATCCATGGTAAACAGGGTTGACACAGAATTCAGTCCGGAGTCGATGCTCGACATCAGGGCGGCAATGAATCCGGCCAGTACCAACCCAAGAATGCCGGGTGGCAAAAGGTCGAACAGCATGGTGGGATAGAGTTTGTCCATCTGAGTCGTATCGTAATCGGGGTACAATACCCGGGCAAATACCCCGGGAAAAATCATGACAAACAAGATGGAGAGTTTGAGCAAGCCTGCAAACATAGCCCCCCATTGTCCTTCTGCTTTCGATTTGGACGCAAGCGTGCGCTGCGTGATATACTGGTTGGTTCCCCAAAAATAGAACCCCAGCAGTAGCACTCCCGTGAACAACCCCGGCCAGGGTAAGGCTTCGTCAGTCACCGGTTTGATGATATCGATATGGGTCGGATCGGTTATTTTCATAACCTCTGCGAAGCCCCCCGATTTATCCCAGGCAATAAATGTAATTATGATACTCCCTAAAATCAGGATAATGGCCTGAATGGCATCGGTGTATACCACTGCACTCAGACCGCCCGAGATTGTGTAGAGCCCGGCAATAACCGATAGGACGACAATAATTTCCCATAGTTCAAATTGGGGGAAAATAAGCTGGATTAAAATGCCGCCCGCATAAAGAGTAGCCGCCACGTCAACAAAAATATTGAGGATAATAGCGATTGCAGAAGTATAGGCCCGGGTAAAATAATTGAACCGCTTTTCCAAATATTCCGGAACCGTGAATATTTTGTTTTTGAGATAATATGGCAATAGGAATACCGCAAAAATAATCAGCACCAGGACTGCCATCCATTCATAACTGAAAACGGAGAACCCGTCCTTGAACCCGGCACCGGTCAACCCAACCAGGCTGTTGCTCGACATATTGGAAGCAAAAAGGGAAAAACCAATCAGTGGCCAGGTAAGGTTGCGGCCAGCGAGAAAGTAATCCTCAGCATCTTTGTGTTTTGAACCAAAATAGAGGCCCAGTAAAACTACAAAAAGGAGGTAACCGATAACAATGGAAATGTCAAGCCCGGTGAGTTTGTCGTAAAAGTTGGTATCCATAATTATTTAAGTTTCATACATTTATCCCGGCCTTTAAAAGAGGGTGAAAGGTGTGCCGGCGAACGAAAAGCCAAAGTTAGTTTTTTACGGCAAAGCAGATTTGGTCATTCAGGCATTTGGTAAAATAAAAAAGGGGCAATTGCCCCGAAAAACTAAGTTTCATACATATTTGTTGATGTCAAATCTAATTGGTAAAAACGAGCTTGCCAAAACAATTCTACCCGCAAACGTTTTCGCAAACGTTTGTTGTTGGCAATTTTTAGCCGGTGGTTGTCCAATCAACGGATAAAGTTGCTTAGCCTGCAAGATGCCGATGCGCACAACCATCAAGGACATAGCTAAACTGACGGGGCTGTCGATCTCCACTATTTCAAGGGCACTGAAAGGGCACCCTGACATAAGCGCCGCAACCCGGCAAAAGGTCCATGAGGTTGCTGATGCTATGGGTTACAAACCCAACCTGGGGGCACGGTCGCTACGCACCCAATCGTCCAGGCTCATCGGCGTGATCCTTCCCAGGGCAGATACTTTTTTCTTTCCGGAAGTATTGGAAGGCATCAGCGATGTGGTGGGTAAACACGGGTACTCTTTTATTTTTCTTCAATCCGAAAATTCCTGGCAAAGGGAAAACGAGCTTTTGGAGCTATGTATGCAGATGTCGGTAGAAGGCGTACTCATTTCACTATCGGTAGAAACTACCAACATTGACCACCTGCAAAAACTCACCAGAAGAAACATACCGGTCGTCCTCATGGATCGGGTGCTCAACAACCAGGCGTTCCCCTGTGTCAACATTAACGACACCGAAGTTTCCCGCTCGGCGGTTGATTTTTTAATCAATAAAGGCCACGAAAAAATATTAGGCATATTTGATGACGAACGCCTGGAAATGACCAACCTCCGGGAGGCTGGTTTCAGGTCCGCCCTGCATGACAACCGAATCGGACTGGAAGAGAAACAAGTGGTTCGCATCAGTGAAGGAGAAGACATTGATGCAGCCATCGCTCAGTTACTCGATAATAATGAAGACGCAACGGCGATTTTTACCATGTCGGACAAACTCATGGTGCAGACTTACCACATCCTGAGTAATTATGGGTTGGCGATTCCCGAAGACATGGCCCTCATCTCCATCAGTGACGGGAAGGCCCCTTTCTACTTTTACCCAAATATCAGCCACATGAGACATTCCGGAAAGGAAGTTGGAAGCACGGCCGCCGGGCTCCTGTTCGATTTTATCCGCGGCCAGTCGGTTCCCGGCAGGTTCTATTTTGTTGAAGCCCCCCTGAACGATCTGGGCTCGGTTTGATGATCATCCCAACCTCCGTTTACCCCACTTCGATGTCGCCAAATTTTTCCTCTCCGCAATATGGGTGGAAAAACTCACCGGACTTTCAGGCGCCTGCCCATTCGGCCATGGTAATTTTAAGGCGCTGTGCCGCATTCCGGTTCATGATTTCGAGTTTACCCCCGCCGACATTTTTCTCAAATAATCATAACTTTTAACAGCCCAAACCAGATTCAGGGTGTTAATTTAAAATGACCATAAAACAATCAACGCCTGCGGAATATGAAAACACTAATCATTGAAGATGAAAAACCCGCCGCTAAACGGTTGGAAAAATTACTGGCAACGCACTGCCCAACGTGCGAGATCGTCGGCTTTTTAGAAAGTGTGGAAGCCGCTTCTAACTGGCTGACGACCAATCCCTCGCCCGACCTTATTTTCATGGATATCCAACTGGCGGATGGGTTAAGTTTCGATATTTTCTCCAAAACCAAAATCACCGCTCCGGTTATTTTCACGACTGCTTTTGACCAATACACCCTGCGTGCCTTCAAAGTGAACAGTGTGGATTACCTGCTCAAGCCCATCGACCCGGAAGAACTGAAACAGGCGATGGTCAAATACCACAATTTCTTTAAACAACCCGACACCTACAGCCCTTCCGGAATCGAAAATATGCTGGCTTCTGTGTTGCAACAACAAGAATATAAAGAGCGTTTTTTGGTCAAATCGGGTCAATACCTCAACTATGTCCCCGTCAAAGAGATCGCCTATTTTTATTCAGAAGACGGCATTACTTTCGTCCAATGCCTCAACGGTAAAAAGTATATCATTGAATACACACTGGACCAATTGGAATCGACACTCAACCCCGTTGATTTTTTTCGCATCAACCGGCAGGTCATCCTGCGCCCCGAAGCCATCCGGAAAATAGCAACCTGGTTCAACAGCCGCCTTAAAGTAGACATATCGCCGGCAAATGAGCTCAACCTGATCGTTAGCCGCGACCGGGTGGGTGAATTCAAAAAATGGCTCGACAAGTAATTTCGACACCACCAGTGAAGTTTTGCCGATAGCTTGACGTCGCAGGCATATCCAACCTCCGCCTGAGTGGCTTTTTTGGACTAAACATTACAAAGGTAATAGGCTTGTAAGTTTGGTTTGAACTGAGATGTTTTTTCGTTATCTTTGCCGGCATAATAGCTTTACTCACTTTAGTATTTTAAAATTTTTACAGTTTTACAAGCATATATAATTCGAGTTAAATAGCCATAATATTCGCTGATCTGCACCTTTTTCACCTCTACTGGTTCCTTTTATCGTACCCAACGGATACACAAAACACTTTAAGTCGTAATTATTATTTAACCAAAACCATCGTATCCCAATGAGAGCAAAAAAAACCACCGTCCAGTCTGATGAAATCATCGCGTTCATCATCTTCATTATCTGTTGTATCATATCCTTTTTTAGCCGGCCAGGAAACGATGAAATACCATTCACCATCATCAACTGACGTCCGGCAAGTATCATACAGCCATCTTATAAAACCGGCTGTGTCACTTAAACCAGACCTGCCTCTCTCACCCTTCTCACATTCACAAAACGATCCAGAAAAATGGCAAGACTCTTCCTTGCACAGTCTATCTCACGGCGCATCAGAAATACTTGATGTGTAGACCAACCTGTTGAATAACACAACGGACCGGGTTTCTCTATCTGTCGCCAAAAGCAACCAGTGCTTAAAACGCTCCAGCACGAGAAATGCCCGCCTCCTGAGAGGTGATGTACTTTCAATTCTATCTCGTCACCTTTTGACTTTATTGGAAATAACCACACACTCTCTGCACCCAAAAGCTCACTTTGGGATACTTTTGGGTTTTGAAAACCCGCAACTATGAAATTACCGCCTGGTTTTTCTGCCATTCCGGATGGTATCTGGCTCGTATTGATTTTTCTGTTGACCGTGTTATTCACGGATCCTGCGGGCAATTTCCCCATTGGTGACGACTGGCAATATGGCTACCCCGTAAAAACATGGATAGAAACGGGGACCGTGGAATTCATGGGGATTTTTGCTCCAAATATTTTACTGCAAGTATGGTGGGGGTTTTTATTCTGCAAACTTGGGGGCAGTTTTGATTTTACCTGGCTCCGGTTCTCCACGCTGACGACCAGCATAATGGGTATTATTATTTTTTATGACATACTCCGGAAAATCGGAACACCTCACAAAACCGCATTTTATTTTTCATTGGTGTTGATGTTCAATCCTCTTTTCTATTATTTATCTTTTACTTTTTTCACCGACGTCCCTTTTTTGCTGTTTTTTATATGGGCTGTTTTTTATTTTTTCAAACATTTAAAAACCAACCGAACAAGTGCCCTGGCATGGGCTGCCATTTGCGCAGCGGCTGGTTTTTATATCAGGCAGCCAGGCTTACTGCTGATTCCCTCTTTCGGCATTTTTATTTTATTAAAAAATACATTTTCCAAAAAATCAATATACACAGCGTTCGCACTTTTCGTCCTGACATTCGGTATCTATTTCAGTTTGGAAAAATATGTAAAACCCGCCTTGTCTATTGCTGATAATTTTGTTCCGGTAAGCGCCCAATTTTACAATGCACTAATCGAGACGCCTTTTTTTACTGGTATTGAGTGGATTAAAAAAGGAATAAAAACGTTCGTTTATTTAGGCTTTTTCACGTTGCCTTTTTTTCCTTTTATCTGGAATAACCGGAAAGAAATAAACTTTTTTACCAGGCCAAATACAATTGTATTATTTGCGGTAAACATTGCTTTATTCCTGTTGATGTTATCGGCGGGTAAAACATTTCCTTTCGGTGGCAACATCCTGTTTAACTTCGGGCTTGGCTCCGAGCTCCTGGCCGACGTTTACACCTATGGACTACCGAATGTACCGCGAGCACCGGAATGGATCATGCTTGCCCTTCAGTTTATCAGCCAGCTTAATGCTTCGTTTTTATTTATTCTGATTATAAAAAATTATAAACATTTAGCACCATTACAAAAAGAGGCCATTGTTTTTCTACTGATTTTTAATTTGATTTATTTACCCGTCATGTCGATCACCAGTTTTTTCGACCGCTACCTGTTACCGACCATTGTATCTTTTTTTATCATTATTTCTTTTTTCACGCAATTGGCCCTGCCCGTCCGAAAAACCTGGAAGTTGTTACCTTTTGTACTAATCTGCGGTTTCAGCATCTTTGCGACCAGGGATTTCATGGCCTGGAACACCGCCAAAAACCAGGCTTTTCGTTATTTGACAGATCAAGGCATTTCTATCCGGGAAATGGATGCAGGGTACGAATACAACGGACTGTATAACTACCATTTCCCCAAAGAAACAACGGATGATCATTCGTTTTGGTGGGTCACAGACGACAAATACCTGATCACCTTTGGGCCGGTGAGCGGCTATCGGGCAATAGCTTCATTTCCTTACTACCGGCTCTTATCTTTACAGCAAGATGCCATTCTTGTATTGCAGCGTACCGAATGATTGTCCGATTATGGACACATTTCGTTCGTGGACGCACATCTTATTTAACACTACAAGCTGGCATTTATTTATAAAACACTGTTAAACAACCACTTAAAACTACTGGCATACCCGTTGCAAAGGGTAAAGCACCTGCAAAAAAAGGCGATACCAATCCTGAAAAAGTTAAATCGCCCGGGTAGATAAAGGCTTTTGAATGCGCCGGGAATACTTTCCGCACAGGAGCCTCAAACTAACAACAATGGACAAAAAAATTGAGAAGAAAAAATGGACCTGGCAAAAGATCACCCTCTATGCGCTTGTCGTCGTGGGGGTCGTTTTCTTGTTCTCCACCATCTGGAAAGATGCCGGCACGTCCAAGTTGAATGTAGAGACTGAACGCCTGTTGGTAGATACCGTGCGGCAAGGTGTTTTTCAGGAATTTATTCCGGTGACAGGCATCGTTCAACCTATTAAAACCGTCTTTATCGACGCCATTGAAGGTGGCCGGGTAGAAGAGAAATTTGTGGAAGACGGTGCCATGATGAAAAAAGGGCAACCCATTCTTCGCCTTTCCAACCCCGACCTGCAGCTGAATTACCTGAACCAGGAAGCCAACACCGTTGCCCAGATCAACCAAATCAGGAATACCAGTCTGATGATGGAACAACAAAGCCTTAACTTACGTGAACAAGCCCTCGACGTTGAGTACCAGATAGACCTCGTCTCGAAGCGAAACCAGCGCAATCAGGAGCTGTTCAACGCCAAAGCTATTTCCCGGGTAGATTTTGAGGAAACAACAGACGAACTGGAGCACCTCTACCGCCGGAAGAAAATGCTGGCCATGACGATCGAAAAAGACAGTATGTCGCAGGCCCTGCAACAAGACCAAATGGAAAACTCACTCGACCTGATGCAGAGAAACCTGTCGATCGCCCGCCAAAGCCTGGACAACCTCATCATCAAGTCACCTATTGACGGTCAACTATCCGGCCTGAATACTGAACTGGGAGAATTGATCACTCAGGGGGAATCCATTGCCCAGGTTGACAACCTGAGCAACTTTAAGATCCGGGCGAGGATCGACGAATATTACATCAGCCGGATCTTTATTGATCAGGAAGGTTCTTTCCAGTTCGATGGAAAAACTTACAACCTGAGTATAAAAAAGATCTACCCGCAGGTGACCAACGGCTCTTTCGAAGCGGATCTCGTTTTTACCGGCGATACACCGAAAAATATCAAGCGCGGCCAGTCCGTTTCCATCAAGCTGGAACTCAGCGCTGAAGAAAAAGGACTGCTGCTGGCCAGGGGAAGTTTTTACCAAAAAACAGGCGGCAACTGGATCTACCTGGTCGAAAGCGGTACGAATGTGGCCCGCAAGCAGAGCATCAAAGTCGGGCGCCAAAACCCCAATTTCTACGAAATTCTGGCCGGCCTTGAGCCAGGCGATGTCGTCATCGTTTCGAGCTACGATAATTTTGGAGACAAGGACGAGTTAATCTTAAAATAAATACAAAACAGACTAATGGCCGGATGATTGAATGGCTAACCGTACATACAATCATCCGACCATTCAACCACCTATAATAAAATGATTCGCACCAACAATTTAGTCAAAGTCTATCGGACCGAAGAAGTAGAAACGACCGCCCTCAATGAGGTGTCCATTGAAATCAAACAAGGCGAGTTCGTCTCGATCATGGGACCCTCCGGCTGCGGTAAATCCACCCTGCTCAACCTGTTGGGCATGATCGACAGCCCTTCTAAAGGAGAATATTATTTCATGGACGAAGAGGTTGGTAACTTGCCCGAACGCAAACGCTCTAATGTCCGCAAACACAACCTCGGCTTCGTTTTCCAAAGCTTCAACCTTATCGACGAGCTGACGGTTTTCGAAAATGTAGAACTACCGATGCTCTACACCAAAGTGCCGGGTGCTGAACGGAAAAAACGGACAGAGGAACTTCTCGAACGCATGAATATGATGCACCGGCGAAATCACTTCCCGCAGCAACTGTCAGGAGGGCAACAGCAGCGGGTTGCCGTGGCCCGGGCCATTGTCAACAGTCCAAAACTGATTCTGGCGGATGAGCCTACGGGTAACCTCGACTCTTCCAACGGTGATGATGTCATGAAAACCCTCGCCCAACTCAACCAGGAAGGCACGACTATCGTCATGGTGACACACTCCCCTTACTGCGCCGAATTTGGCAACCGCATTATCC
>JBFIJS010000057.1:0-11652 GCA_041600595.1 Saprospiraceae bacterium
CAGGTATTCAGCTGGCGGATTGTGGAAAATGACGGAGTCAACATAGTCCGTTCGTAACCGGCTTAAACTCCCCTCCAGCGACTCCCGGATGTACGCGGCGCGGTAGTTGGTTTTTCCCGTGTCGGTATGCCCGAACTTGGTATTGATAACCACCTGGCTGCGGTCGATGCCGGCCAGGGCCTTTCCGATTCTCGATTCGCTGGTGCCGTGGCCGTAATTGGGTGCCGTATCGATAAAGTTGATGCCCATGTCGAGTGCCTCCCGGACCATGCCGATCGCCTCCTGTTCGGATACGCTTTTCCAGCCGGAGTTGACGCCCAGTTGCCAGGCTCCCAGGCCTATTTCCGAAATGGCCGGTGACTGCCTGATGTATCGGTTGTAGTTCATTTTATTTTAAATTTAATACGTATAATTTAAATTTTCTTTAATTTTTTTCTTTGCAAGTGGGCCGAAATATTCACTTCGCTTTGAGGCATCAGACTGCTCGGCCCGAAGGGATTTCCGGGTGTTGCCAAAAGAACGACTTTTCCTGTTCCGCATTTTTTAAACATACTTAAATTACACAGTATTTAAACAGTGAAGCAAAAGTTATTGATAAAATGCAAAAGTGCGGAATGATCCAATATGCGGCTGATTTTTCTAAGTTCGTGCTTCCAACCGACAACCATCCATATATGCAAATACCAATATTACACCGGGGAGGCATTCCATTTTACCACAAAAAAACAGAAACAGAGTTTCAGAAAGACCCCTACGAAAGATATGACGACATGGTGGTCCGCCAGTCTGCGCTTCACTTGGCGGATGAAGTATGGGGGGGCTACCCGTGGCAAGCTGTTTTTGATTTCGCCGAAAACCACTACCCTGCCGGCCCGCAGGACATATTGGAAATTGGTTGCGGGGTCGGGCGATGGATCGGGCACCTGGCACAGCGGTTTCCGGCGGCTGACTGCTGGGGGATCGACTACAGCTACCAGATGTTGAAACGGGCCCGTGAATTTTGGGTGGCAGGTAAAGGTGTGTTATTTGACCTTTCCAACAAGGGGCACGCTCCGGCCTTGCATGTCCAGGGGCATCAATTGTCCAATCTGCAATTGGGTGTAGCCAGGGCAGAAAGCCTTCCTTTTACCGACGAGAGCCAGGATTTAGTGATCAATAGTTTTTTACTGGACCGGCTGGAAGACCCGGTAAAAGGCCTCGAAGAAATGTTTCGGGTATTAAAACCAGCGGGAAAGCTCATCGTCGTAACGCCGCTCAACTTCCACCGGGCAGACCACTGGAAGACATGTTATCCCCCCGTGAAGCTTTATCAACTGATGGTCAATATCGGTTACGATATACTGGATTGGCAGGAGGATGTCCGGGTTGAGGAACCACTGGATCTGCACGGTAACGCAGTGGTTTGGAAGTGTTTGGCATTGGCCGCACAAAAACGAAGCTGATGCTCCGGGAGCCCATCTCCTTGGTAACCTGTCTGACATTACGTTATATATAGGTGGTTTTTATCCTCATTTCCCTGGAAGGACGTAGTAATGCCGTAGTCTAAAATCCGGTTTTCCAGTGCCGAAAGCGTAGCTTCGTTTTTTTCATTTTTAAAAATAACTAAATGGTACACAATCGACTTCATCATTTTCCACTTCTCTTTTCCCTCCTTTTATTCGTTACCCAGGCCGCCTTCGCACAGGTGGTAAACGTCGGCAGTGGAAGCTACACGACCGTTTTCCCCGGCACGGATGCGGCGGGAAGAAATACCTTTCCCTCGGGTACGCCTTTTACCACCGGCGCGGCTGCCGACATGCCTACGCCTACCAACGACTGGTGGTCGCATAAAGTAAAAAATAACCATTCCGCCAATTTATTCAATTACCCGTTTACCATGAAAACGGTCAACGGGGGATTGGTGGTCACCTACATTCCCTGGGGTGTCATTGATGATATTGAACCGGTGACAATCGGTGTGACCGGGCTGAATGCTCCGGCGGCCAATGTCTCGGATTTTTCGGACTGGACCGTGACGATGGACTGGAGCAACGCTTCCCATAATTTCCAAACCACTGCGGGAATCGGGATGCCGTTTTTGTATTTTTCCAAAGCCTCCACGGATGTGGCGCAGGTTAAGGTGACCCAGGGAACGGTGACGATGGCCAATGAAATGCTGATCATCACCGACGCCCGGAACGGGGCAGATTTTGCCGTCTATGCGCCCACTGGCAGCGTCTGGATACAAAATGGCAATACTTATACTTCTACTTTAAACGGGCAAAATTATTGGTCGCTGGGCTTTATTCCATTAAATGCTACAGATGTGACTGCGGTAGCGAACGCCTATAAAAAATACGCCTACGTTTTTCCCACCGACACCCGGGTGGATTGGTCTTATGATGAAAACACTTCCGTTGTGACAACAGATTTTACGATTGAAACGGAGGTAAAAGAAGGAACCGACTCCACGATGTTATTGGGCTTGCTGCCCCACCAATGGTCCAACCTGGCCACCAGCTCGCCGGCTTTCAGCAACTATACTTACCCCACCGTTCGGGGTGAATTAAAAACCATGGACGCCAATGGTTTTACGGTCGAAAATACCTTTCACGGTATTTTACCGACGCTGCCTTACCTGGATTTTTACAGCCCTGGTTTTAGCCCGGCTAAATTGAACGAAAAAATCAAGCTGTTGGAAAACGACGGCCTGAACACCTGGACCGACTCCTACAACGAAGGGCAGGAAATGAACCGCCTCATTCAGACGGCGCGGATCGCAGAGTTGTCCGGTGATACGGTTGCCCTGCAAAAACTGCTGACTACCGTCAAAACACGGCTGGAAGACTGGCTGAAAATAAACGGCGGGGAAGTCGCTTTCCTGTTTTATTACAATCAAACCTGGTCGGCCATGCTGGGCTACCCGGCTGGTCACGGGCAGGATGGCAACATCAATGACCACCATTTCCATTGGGGTTATTTTATTCATGCGGCTTCTTTTATTGAACAATTCGAACCGGGATGGGCCGCTCAATGGGGCGGGATGATCAACCTGCTGGTGCGCGACGCCGCCAGTCCCAACCGGGAAGATGACCTGTTTCCCTTTCTGAGAAATTTCAGCCCGTACGCCGGCCATTGCTGGGCGAACGGCTTTGCCTCTTTTCCGCAGGGCAACGACCAGGAATCGACTTCTGAAAGTATGCAGTTCAACTCCTCGCTGATCCATTGGGGGGAAATTACGCAGAACGACTCCATCAGGGACCTGGGCATCTACCTGTACACGACGGAACAATCGGCGGTGGAGGAATATTGGTTTGATAAATACAACCGCAATTTCACCCCCTCCCACCCCTACAGCCTCGTATCGAGGGTTTGGGGAAACAGCTACGACAACGGCACTTTCTGGACCAACGACATTGCCGCTTCCTATGGCATTGAGCTCTACCCTATCCATGGTGGCTCGCTGTATCTGGGCCACGACACCAACTATGTACACCAGCTTTGGAACGAAATAGAGCAGAATACCGGCATCCTGTCCAATGAACCCAACGTCAACCTCTGGCATGACATCATGTGGGAATACCTGGCGTTTGTCGATCCGCAAAAAGCAATCGATTTGTACGACAGCTATCCCGACAGGTCCTTAAAATTCGGGGTGTCCGATGCCCAAACCTACCACTGGTTGCACAGCATGAATGTCCTGGGAAATGTGGATGTCAGTCTGACCGCAGACCACCCGCTGGCCGCCGCTTTCACTAAAAATGGTTCGACCATTTATGTCGGGCAAAATTATGGCAGCAACAGCCTCGACGTCACTTTCTCTGATGGCTATGTCCTCAACGTGCCGCCGCGAACGCTGGCCACCAGCCTGGATATCGCCATTCGGGGTGAATTGACCTCGAGTTTTGCCGCCGCCTATCCGGGGGGCAGTGTGGACCTGACTGCCGTTGTGAGTGGTGGAACCGCCACTAAAGTGGAGTTTTATGACGGAGAAAACCTGGTGGGAGAAGCTACGCAACCTCCTTTTGTGGTCACTGCCGATAACCTGGCATTGGGGAGGCATCACTTTTCCGCCAGGGTGTATGATGGAACACGGTTTAGTATTTCGAATATCGTGACCGTTTTGGTCGGACAACAACGTCCCTATACGGCATTGCCTTTGACGATTCCGGGTTCGTTCGATGCGGCTCATTATGATAAATTTGAAGGCGGCGTTGGTCAAGGCATTGCGTATCAGGATGCCTCGGTCATCAATGAAGGAAATTTTCGGACGGACGAGTATGTCGATGCCGAAACAAAGCCCGCAGAAGGAGACATCGTGGGTTGGATCGTCGCCGGGGAGTGGCTGGAATATACCGTTGATGTCGAGCAGGCAGGCAATTACAACCTGACCTTCCGGTATGCTTGTGGCAACAGCGCCGGCGGTGGTCCTGTCAGCATAGCCGCAGACGGACAACTATTGACATCGGGCGTGACCGTCAATTATACCGGCGGCTGGAATACCTGGTCGACGAAGAATGTCGGCGAGATTCCGCTAAAAAGTGGCGAACAGGTTTTGAGACTGCATTTTGACAACGGCGAATTGAATGTTGGCAAGCTCACTTTTACCTATGCTTCCCCCCTGACATACAGTCAACCCGTGGCCAATGCCGGTGCCAATCAATTCATTGTGCTGCCGGAAAATACCGCCACCCTCGATGGCAGTGCCAGTCTCGACCCGAATGGCGATCTTCTGACTTATTCCTGGACGCAGGTTTATGGCCCGACGACCCTCTCGTTTTCTGATCCTCAGGTTGCCCAACCGACCATTTCCACTCTGGTTGAAGGGGTTTATTTACTGAAACTGAAGGTGGATAACGGCAGCTACTCCGATGAGGACGAAGTGCTCATTATTTCCAGTTTGACAAATAATGTCGCTCCAACGGTATCGTTGCTTTCCCCGTTAAACAACTCGGAATACCTGGAAGGTGAAACGATCCTGATCGCGGCCCTGGCTGCTGATTTGAATGACAACATTGAAAAGGTCGAATTGTATGTCAATGGAAACAATATCGTCACCATCGACCAGCCACCTTATGAGTACAACTGGACTTCCACGCCCGGAGTGTACACCTTGACGGCCATTGCCTATGACAGCAATAATGCCTCCACCACCTCCAATGCCGTGACGATAGAAATTAAACCCGCTCCGCCGTGCAACGGTACTTCCTGGAACGGTGATTTCGATTATGAATTTTCACCGGACGATAACAACCCCACCCTCACTTTTCTATCCGATCAACCGGGTGTGGGCACGCCAACCTGTATTTTGTACTACGGAACCGACCCGAACAATATGCCGGGCTATGGGGTAACGAGAAATGTACCTTATCAAATTAATGCCAGCGAAGGGACCAAGATTTATTTCTATTACACTTATTCCTACCCCGGTTTTGTGGAAAAAAATAATGCCGACCATAAGGATACCTATGTGATCGGGACTTGCCTGGCTCCCGTTTCCGTTTCCGATTTTTCAGCACTGGATTTAACCTACTATCCCAATCCGGTAACGGATATGTTAACCATCGAACTGCCCGCCGGTGAGAGTAAAATCACGGTTTATGATGTTACCGGGCGGATGCTCGATACGACTACTGCTGCTGCCAGCCTTTTCCAATATGACATGAGTACTTTTTCGGCGGGGATGTATTTCGTTGCGGTGAAAAATGGTGGAAAAAGAGCCTTACTTAAGGTAGTAAAATAGCACGTTTTATTTTTAAATTGTTTTTATAAATCCGCTGAGGCAAGACTGCACCAGCGGATTTATTATTTTATCTTGATGCTTCAAACAGAATCCGTTAAAAATTGTAATGCATGCAGCTGCCTGGAACCGTCTGATTTTTTTTAACCAGAACAAACAATTCCAATGAATGAAGAACAAAAGAGAGGTCGAATATTAAAGGAAATAATCCTCGGCTATCGAAGGGTTATCGAAAAAAGGTATGACTATCAGATCATCCGGCAACGAAGCGATTTTCCCGACTCGTTTGGAGAAGCAAGGGTCAATCAATTTAAAGCCTATTTTTTGGATTATATTTATCCGTTACCGGAAAAAAGGGAGACACTGAATAAGGCATTTGCAGAGGTTGATAATTACATTAAAAATCCGGATAAATTAATTCGGATATTAATAGATTCGACCAGTCTGGTTTTTAAATATGGATTGCATCTGCCAAAAATATTACGAACGGGATTAATGGCCTTACAGTCATTTCGCAGGGCCAATAATTTTGAAGAAAGTTTGGTGGAAAAAGCCCTATTGTTGCAAATGGATCCACCCTACTCTTCGCTCGATATTGACAAGCTTATCGCACATTTATCCAAAGAGGAGGTCGAAGATTTTATAGAAAGTGGTCAGAACTTATTCGAGACCCTCCACAACCGGGCTTTGATGGCCAAGTTGAAAGAAATAATTGACGAACTGATCAGAAAGATGAAAAAACGCCCCAACGTCTATACGCCGGCTGAAATCAATGGATTGGAGATGGGGCGGGAAATAATTGTCAAAGGTGATTCGCTGTTCGAAAAATTGAGCAAAGAAGAACAGGCCATCATCTTTTCTTTTATTATCAAAACAGAGCGGGAAGTGGTGGAAAAAATATTTTCAAAATAACAGGGTTTTTCTGCCTCTTCAGGTTGGCCGACGCAGGGTCAGTTTGCTGGTAGCGTTTCAGGATATGCTGCGCTAAAATTGGAACGACTGGTGAATCTCATTGAGCTCAATATTTTTATTTAATTAAAAACCTCCTTTGAATACAAGTAGCTCATGTTACATAATCTACATTCAAAAAAAAGTGTAAAGCATTGATTTAGAAGTTTACGAAACTGCAATCCCGAACCTGCTTCGGATTTTGCTACCCCCAAACTGCCATAGACAACTGCCGACTGCTTATGTTGCCGGCACAAACTAATTACATGTCAAATAAAAAAAAGGTTAGCTCTGACTTACAAGGCATTACCCGACTGATTACCGATGCCACCATTGGCATCACCGACTTGGTAGAAGCCATGCATCGGCGAGTCGTCCATCCGCCTTTTCTACCATCCACTCCCTTCCAGCACCTGGTTACCCAAATTGCCGGCATCACTTACAAAAACATAAGGTGGAGCACCCGCCTGATCGGTGGTAGCCTGGATAAAGCCTTGGGGCAATTGGCGCCGGTTTTAGGGGAAACCGGTACAAACGGAGAAAAGGAGGCAATCCGGTCCGCCCTGAATGGCGTCGTAGGAGATTACCTGGAGGAAAAAGAAAACCCTTTGAGAATCACCATGCAATTCAGATACCAGTCCCGGACGGTGCCACTGGATCGCAATGGCCTCGAAGAGATTTATCCAGCCATCACTGGAAAAATTCTTTTGCTGGTGCATGGTTCCTGCATGAATGATCTGCAGTGGACCCGAAAAGACCACAACCACGGAGCAGCACTGGCAACGGATTTACAAAAAACACCCGTTTACCTGCATTACAACAGCGGTCTCCATATTTCCACCAATGGACAACAATTCAATGAACTATTGGAAGAATTGGTACTTCAATGGCCGGTACCGGTAGAAGAGCTGGTTATTGTTGCGCATAGTATGGGTGGTCTGGTGAGTCGAAGTGCGCTGTATTATGGCCAGCAACAGCAAAAAAAATGGACAAGAAAACTCAAAAAAATGGTGTTTCTGGGGACACCCCATCATGGCGCTCCCCTGGAGCGGGCCGGTAATTATTTGGATGTGATACTGGAGGCAATCCCTTATGCCAAACCCTTTGCCCGGCTGGGGAAAATCAGAAGCGCTGGCATCACTGATTTAAGATATGGTAATCTAATTGAGGAAGACTGGCAAGGCCATGGCCAGTTTGACTTGAAGGCAGATCAAAGGCAGGTCGTTCCCTTACCGGAGGGGATTGATTGTTACAGCATCGCCGCAGATATTGGAACCGCCACAACCTCATCTTCCCGGTCAGCAGGGGATCGTTTGGTAGATGTGAAAAGTGCTTTGGGCCAGCATCATGACCCTGCTAAACACTTGAAATTTAAGAAGAGAAACACTTGGATCGCTTACGAAAATACCCATTTGGATTTGCTGAATGCACCTAAAGTCTATGCCAAAATAAAGTCGTGGCTGACTTGACCAAACAACTTGCTCTCAACTTGCGATGAATTCAAATTTCCTGATGCAAAACCGCCCTCCCGGCAGCTCCTCCACGCCTGTTTCACTGATGGCTATTCACGAAAACGGTCTGGACCGAACCATCGGCAAATAAGATCATCTGAAAGCCGCCGGAATTCTCATCCACACGCAGTCCAGCTAAGTTGTATCTCACGCCCCCCTTACTCATTCATCGCCTTACTCACAAACTCATCGATAATTTTCACTGTCTCCAGTGGATTAACCATGTGATAAAGATGTTCCTGAAAAAGGTTTTCTGCCTCAGGATTGGTCACATCCCTGACCTCAACATTCTTGCCCACATAGATATGGGGCACAAACCTGGCCACCGGGTCATTTTCACTTTTTAGGATTAGCACCGGAATATCGTGTTTTTCATAATTGTAAATACCGCTGCCCCGGTCCAGCGATTGGGATTCTTTTAAAACAGAGTGTATTTGAATGGCGAATAATTTTGCCGGCAGGCGATTGAGAGCTCGTTCGATTGGTATGCGATTGAGGTGAGGTAATGCATCGAGCTGACTCATCAGGGTCAGAATGCGGTCTTTAATCTCTTTCCACACCCGGTCCCGAAAAGCAGTTTCTCTTTTGATCAGCCATTTGGTCAACTTGATGCCACGATTCCTGATTCCATTTTTGGTGTCAAATGGAAGAAGCCTTCGCAACGTAAAAAATATGGTTTGAGCCGCAATGTCGCCAGCATCCAAAACGGAAGGTAGAATGACGTTGTCGAGGAATCCGATCAAGGCGTGCTTACTTTCTTTGCCAAAAAAAGGATTAGCACCAATGCGGCCTTTCAGGTATTTTTTGATACCCGGAAGTTCTGCAAAATCCCGGTTGGTCATCAGGAAATACAGGTTCGAGATGGAATGGTCAAACAAGAAAACCGGATGTCCCCTTTTCCCAAAAAACTTTACCACCGCTTCAATATTTTTTATGATATGCCTGGAGTATTGATCAACCGGTAAGTCCTCCGGCACCGAACCATAGTGCATGGCTGCAGCAATATATTTGCGGGAAGGAATGGCCGTTAGCAGCCCGTCGTAAGAATTGAGCCCCAGGAAACCATGAATCAGCAGAATAACAGGCAACTTCCTTTTGGAATTTTCCTTGTACGGATAGGCTACATCGATCCGGATGAGGCTTTTTCCATGTTTATTTTTCCTGACCACTTCCAGTTGGGGCCAGGTGAGGGCATTATCGTCTATAAACACGGTCACCCTTTGATCCACGTTCTCTATATACCGCAAAAAAGCCGGGCTTTCATCCCGTTTCCCATCTTTTTGAAATAACCAGGCGAGCGACCTTCTTTTATCCGATTTGGTGGCAAGGAAAGCAATCCTTTTTGATTTCATCAAAAAATGAGGCGTCAGCGTAAACTCCTCCTGATTCCTTTCATTGACAACTGCCGCCAGCTCAGTGGACCCAAAAGCAGCCGAACGTCTGGAAATTCCGGCGATCCGCCCTTTAGGATCAGAAGCCAGGAATACATAATCAAGGCCTTCTTTCCCATGAGCATCCAGCACCCGCTTCAAGGTCCTGTTGAATAAAGCCGTATATTTTCCAAGATCACTTCTGTCGAGGGTCTTGCTCCATATTTGCTTCTTTTTGATCAGTTTCCTTTCAAGCATTTCTCCGACAAAAGTCTGGGCGTCCATTGTATTTTCCAGGTCACGCTGTCTTTTCAGCGGCGAATTCACATAGGTGAAATGGAGCAGTCCGGATGGCGGTATTTCATCTAAATGATCCAGTATATATTGATACGCACCTGCCGGTGACTGACCGTGGGACAAGCCGACCAAAAATTCTTTTCCGGCGGCCGTTGCTTGCTGAGCATGATGGATAAAATCTTTGCCTATTGCTTCATCAAACGCCTCTTTGGTCCGAAAATAGGCTGTATTTGGCACATTGAATGGTTCCATAAATTGATTACAGTGTGAAATTCACTCCTCTATATTTTCATTCACGAAAGTAGTCGGAAAAGTTCTCTTCGCAAGGAAGTATCCCCGAAATTTCTTCAGGATCCGGTCCAAGATGACTTAATGGGGCATACTGAGATATTGTCAAAAAAAAACGTCTTATACTGTTCAGCCTTTCCTATCAAACATTTTATTCAGTTCAATCAGGTAAATAATTTTATTTTTAATACCGTGTAATTTAAATTTGCTTTGATTTTTCTTTCATGCAGGTGGGCCGGATAATTCATCTCACTTTGAGGCATCAGACTGCTCAGCCCAAAGGGATTGTTAAGGGGGAAATACCCTGCGCCGCATTTCTTAAACTAATTTAGATTACACAGTATTTAATTACCTGCATACCATGATTTAGTTCGTTCCTATTTATTCCCCTGTACACTATTTATTTACAGCCCTTTATAAAATTGCATGGCTAAATTCGCCTGGTTATTATGGTCAAATAAAGTCGCATTATCCCAATGAGAACCTTGTCCCCACCGGGTGAAACAAGCCGTAGAAACCCAGGCCGGCTCCCAATAAATCAATCCGGCCCCTCCACCTTCGACAATTTTTTTTTCCAGGGTTTGCAAATAATCCAATTGCCCCTGCGGACTTACCGGAATACCCGCAACGGCGGCATCCTGTCCTAAAATATTATTCGCAGCATCCTTATTTTCCAAAGTGAAGGGATAAGCCGTTTCGACCACCATTAATTTTTTGCCGTAAGAATTGGTGAGGGTTTGGATAGCCGTTGGCAATTTTTCCAAAGATATTTCAGACCATAATGGATAGTAAGAAATACCGATCCAGTCGTAATCGGTTACGCCATTTTGCTGCGCGGCTGCGAACCACCACAACGCATTTTCGGGCTGGGCTACATGCAAAAAGGATTGAATATTTTTGTCGAAAGTAGTCGCCGCATCCCGAACTGCCTGCAACCCTTTATTTAAAAGAGAAGCATTTCGGGTCCAGTTGATGCTGTCATACGTGCCGTTGGGGTCTTGCAGGATTTCAATATTGGTCTCGTTACCTACCTGAACGAATTCGGGGACCAGATCCAGGTCATTTAATTTCTGCAAAATGCCAAACGTGTATTGGTACAGCGAGTCGCCGAGAACGGCCGTATTATTTACCACCGGCAGCCAGGCGGCAGGGACTGCTTGTTTGGCCGGGTCGGCCCAATCATCTGAATAATGAAAATCCAGCAGCACCTGCATATCCAAAGCCCGGGCCCGGGAAATCGTCTTTTTGACATCTTCAAAATCAGAGTAGTCCGTCCAGTCGGGATGGTGCCACAAACGGACTCTCACCAAATCGGTATGGGCATTTTTAAATAGTTGGTAAGGATCTTTTTTTTCGCCGGTTTCATCCAGATATTCCGCTCCGCAATCCTCCATTTCGTTGACATATGACAGGTCGGCTCCCCGAAAAAAAGCAGGCGATGCCGGTGGCTCATTTTCCGGGTCAGAATTTTTATTTGTTAATTCACAGGAAATAAAAAAGAAAAGCGAAAAAAGGACAA